>JAUSGP010000011.1 GCA_030674415.1 bacterium
AATTAATCATATTAAACAAGCTTTAAGTTTAACAGATACCCTTAAAATATTTCTGCAGATTGCATGGGAACTCAAGCTACTAGAAGCAAAACATTATATTGAAATATCGGAAAAGATGGATACAATCGGCAAGATGCTTGGGGGTTGGTATGGGCAGAACTCTAAAGAAAACTCCTCCACCAGAGTGAAGGAGAAATAAACATGTTTGCAGAGACGGAACACGATCTCGTTGTCGAGATTCCACTTGTTGTCCGGATTCGTCCAATTGGCGTTGAGCCAGCGCTTGCCATTGTCATTGCGCTTGAGTTCAAACACGTTCGGGTTGCCGTCGGAATCGGTTATGTGCACTATCCCTTCCAAGCCACCGCCCCTCGAATACTCTCGGGGCTGAATTTTATCCGTGATCGCAATCACCTAGAAAAGTGCACCAAGTATGTTTATTTTTTAAGCAACTTTACGATCACTCTACCTCAAACCTTAGTCGGAGATACTCCCGACCGCAAAGTGCTGGATTCGGCAGCAGGAAATCAAAAAAAAACTAAAGATCGCCCACATATTCGCCTAATACCATTCATAATTTTTATACAAAAACGCCGTGTGCACAAGTGCACACGGCGGTAATTCAAGTGATTCAAGGAACCGAAATCGTAACCGAGGTTCCAGGAACCTAAGTCTACTTGCGGAGACGGAACACGATCTCGTGGCCGAGATCCCACTTGCCGTCCGGATCCGCCCAACCGGCGCCGAGCCAGCGCTCGCCACCGTCACCGCGCCCGAGAGCAAACACGCTCGGGTCGCCGTCGGAATCGGTGATCTGCTTCATGGCCATCCAGCAGACATCGCCCTTCGGCTGGTCCTTGAACGCCACACCGAGAGCGGGTCCGTCGGCCGGTTGACAGAGTGAGTGTCCGAGCTCTTCAATCCTGGCCCAAAGCTCGGTCGTCGTCGGGTTCTTGCTGAACCCAAGTTCACGCACCTTGACGCGCGCGAACTTGACAACCTCGACCTGACCCGGCTGCCACGCGTCCTTGGACATGATATCGGCAGCGTAGCTTGAGGTTTCCCTCTCCACTCCCTTGTTGAGAGCGATGAGTTCGTCCTTCGACTTGCCACCGACTTCGGCCTCGAGCCAGACGGAGAACTCACCGACTCGGATCACTACCGGGTCGATCTGCCCATCGTGAATGCGCTGAAGCGCGTCCATAACAGCTTCGAACTCGAGAGACTTCCCCAGCCGGTCGGCAATCGCCGCGGTGCGGCGATAATACTGACCCAGTTGGTCGTCGGCAACACCCATGTTGAGCGTCATAACAACCTCACTAGCTTATTCAGCTGTCCTGATGCGGTAACCGCACTCATCAGCTTCTTTTTATATTATACACCCAAACAAGTTTTATGTCAATAGCTTGGATTTAGGGCCTTAAATAAGGGTTTTATGAAAGCTAGAAGCTAACAGCTAGAACCTAGCACCTAGTTTAGTACTCACGTACGGAAATCTGCGCGTCGATCTTTTTGATGAGGTCTATGACAACAGAGACAACGATGAGAAGCGCGGTGCCGCCGATAGCCAGAGACTGGATACCAGTGAGCGAGCGCAAGATAAGAGGAAGAATGGCAATAACACCAAGGAAAAGCGCGCCGACGAGAGTGAGCCGGGTTAAGACACGTGAGATATAGTCGGCAGTAGCTGTGCCTGGACGCACACCAGGGATAAAAGCGCCGGACTTCTGCAGATTGGTGGAGATATTGTCCGGGTCGAAGGTGACTGCAGTGTAAAAGTAAGTAAAGAGGACGACCAAGACGAAGTAGGCGCTGGTATAAAACCAGTTATTGGTGAGAAGCATAAGCGCGAAGTCGGAAACGGAAGCAACAATAGAAACTGTCGACTGCGCGAGAAATTGGAAAATCATCTGCGGGAAAAGGAGTATAGAAAGCGCGAAAATGATTGGGATGACGCCAGCCTGATTGACGCGTAGCGGCAAGTAGGTGGAGAGCCCGCCATAAGTACGACCACCGCGCACCTGTTTGGCATAAGTGATGGGAATTGGCCGCTCGGCTTCCGTAACCACTACCACACCAAAGATGACGAGGAGTGCTACCACGAGCCCCACAGCGTAGACCGGCAACTGCGACGGATCATAGGTGATGAGAAGCTGGCTTAAGGTACCTGGCAGCTGTGCCACGATACCGGCGAAGATGATGAGAGAGACACCGTTCCCTACACCGAACTCGGTGATGAGTTCGCCGATCCAAACGAGGAGGAGTGAACCGGCAAGAATAATGAGAAGATCGATACCAAGAGTGGTTAAAGAAAGTTGGCCCAAAACTCCTTGGCCCTGCAAGAGCTTAATAAACGCATAACCCTGGACGAGGCCGAGCGGCACGGTGAGTAGGCGTGAGTACTGGGCGAAGCGACGTCGACCCGCCTCCCCTTCTTCCTGATGCATAGCCTTGAGCTTCGGGCTCATGACTGTCATGAGCTGCATGATGATTGAAGCAGTGATGTAAGGGCCGACACCAAGCATGACGATTGAGAGATTCGAGAGTCCACCGCCGGAGAAGATATTCAAAAGGTTGAGGAATTCACTTCCGGAGAAAAGGCTTTGTAAACGCAAAGTATCAATACCGGGAATGGGAATGATAGCGAGCACGCGAGTGACAGCAAGAAGGCCGAGAGCAAAGAGGATGCGCCTACGGAGCGTCGCGTCGGAGAAGATGAGTGCTAGTTTCTCGCTGAATTTGGACATATAGATAGCTTACCGCTTCTAGCTTTTAGCTGCTAGCTTTTTTGAAGAGAGTTTCTTTTGCAAAGCGGAACCAGAGAGTTTGGCCTGTCGGCTCTTGTTGGAATTCTTGCCACGGCCACGGAGTTTCGGCACGCGCTTGATGAAGTCGCGGAGTTCCGGTCGTTTCTTGTGACCAGCACGAGCGTTCTGCCCCTTGGTACCGCGGCCGGAAGTCTTCCCCCTTGTGCCGCCACGTCCAACAGTCTTCTTCTTCTGATTAGGGGTCTTTCTTTTGAGTGTGTGGAATTGCATAGGAGTAGCTTTTAGGTTTTAGCTTTTAGCTTTTAGCTTCTAGCTTTCATTACGAATCTTGGTAGTTTCAAGTTGCTTAAGAGCTTTGATAGCGGCGTAAGCATTATTGGCGCTGTTCTTACTGCGAGAATAGAGCTTACTCCCTACTTCCTTAAGACCAGCCAATTCCAAAACGGTTCTGACCGAACTGCCGGCCAAAATTCCTTTGCCACGAGCCGGGCGGATCTTGACCCACGAAGCGGCGTACTTGGCCTCCACCTCGTGAGGAATAGACATGTTCTTGGTCGTATTGACAGTGATCATATTCTTCTTAGCGTCGCGGAAGGCCTTCTCGATAGCGAGTGGGGTATCCCCGGCCTTGCCTTGGCCCACTCCGACCTGGCCCTTGCGGTTACCAGCCACAAGCGCAACTGAGAAGCTGAAGCGTCGGCCTCCGGCCATGACACGTGTCACGCGGCGTAGGCTTACGATCTTCTGATCGAACTCCGGCTTGGCACGAGTATCTCGGCGCTGTGGACGTCGACCTCCCTGTGATCGACCGCGACCCGACGTCGAGATATTATCTCGACGTCCCCCCTCGCGTGGAGAAGTTGCTTCATCGGCCTTAGGAGTTTCTACGACCTCTTCTGTTGTTGTTTTTGTTTCTTCCATTTTATTTATAGTGAGTGAAGTCGAACTAGAATTTTAATCCACCCTCTCTCGCAGCATCTGCCAGAGCCTTGATTTTCCCAGTATAAATATAACCACCTCGATCAAAGACAATTTGTTTTACTTTCGCATTCTTAGCGATTTCTGCGCCAACCTTTACTGCATCAGAACCTTTGGCGGAAGCAACAGTCTTACCAGAAACATCATCAATAAGCTGGGCATAGACAGTGGTGTTACTTTTGAAGACGGAGAGGCGCGGTCGCAGAGCCGTGCCCTTCACCTTGGCGCGAATCTTCTTCCTCTTCCTATCTCGTGCTGATTGTATTACTAATGTCATATTTTTACTTGTAGTGAGCTTGTCGAACTAGGCGGTCTTCTTTCCTTGCTTCCTACGAATCACTTCATCATGATAGCGCATGCCTTTGCCCTTGTAAGGCTCCGGCTTCTTCTGCGCTCGGATCTTAGCGGCGAAGGCCCCGACCGACTCCTTGTCCGAACCGGAGATGGTGATGTTGTTCTTCTCAGCGGTAACTTTCAGTCCGGCAGGAATCGGAACTTCAACCGGGTGAGAGAAGCCGAGAGCGAAAACTATTTTATCTTGCCCTGAGGTATTCGAAGGGTCTCCTTTTACTTCCGACTTGAAGCCGATACCCTCGAGAATAAGCTTTTTCTCAAATGGCTTATTAACACCGTTAATCATATTGGTGAGATGCGAAGCGTAAGTGCCCCAGAGAGCACGGCTTTCGAGAGTAATCTTCTTCGGATTGACGGTGACAGTATCACCCTCGATCTTCACTTCAATAATAGGATGAAGCGTTCTTGAAAGTTCACCCAGAGGTCCTTTGACGAAAATAGAACCATCCGAAACTTTAAGTTCGGTGTTGGCCGGAAGAGTAATAATTTTTTTACCAATTCTTGACATAAATATGATTATTTATAGTGAGCGTAGTCGAACTACCATATATTAAACAGGGCTTCACCGCCGAGCTTGGCCCTCTTGGCCGACTTCCCAGACATCACTCCGCTTGAAGTGGAGAGAATGAGTGCGCCATAACCGGACTTGACCGCGCGGATTTCACCCGCTTTCTTGTAAATTCTCTTCGATGGCTTAGAAAGTCTCTCGACACCCTTAATTCTAGGCACGCGGTTTTCCATAAAAAGAGTGATGACTAATACCTTCTTCATTTTCTCTGTCTTCTCCTCAACATTCTTGACGAAGCCTTCCGACTTCAAAACTTCGGCGACAGAGTGCTTGAGCTTGGAGTAAGGCATAGAGACGTTGTCGTGGCCAGCATTGCCCGCGTTCTTGATACTGATGATGAGATTGGAAATTTGATCCATATAACTTTTCAACTTACAAACTTACCAACTGGATTTCTTTACCCCTGGAATCTTGCCTTCGTTAGCCAGTTCGCGGAAGCAGATGCGACAAAGGTCGAAATCTCGCATATAACCGCGCTTCCTGCCACAGCGGAAGCATCTAGAAGTGGCCCGAGTAGAGAACTTGGGCTTCTTCTTCGACCTTGCGATGACTGATGTTTTGGCCATTTAGAAAACAAAAAGGCTTAAAAGCCGTGGCGACAGCTTAACATAAGGGTTTTATCTATTCAAGAGGCTTATTTTCAAGCTTTTTGACCCTTTCCTCCAGCTCGTGGAGCTTGTCGTCGTCCTCCTGGTGATGCTTGAACCATCTCTTCAAGGGTGGCCAAATCAGTAAGCCTATAACCACATCGAATATAAAGATAAGAAATAACTCAAACTGCCAATGCGCCGCATCTCTTAAGAGAGTCCAGAAAGTCTCGTGTTCCATATTGTTAGCTTACGCTACTTGTAGTGAGCCTGTCGAACTATTTCTTAAAAGGAAAGCCGAGGTGAGTGAGGAAAGCGACTACCTCATCCTTGCCCTTGGCGGTGGTGACAATAGTGACGGCGAAGCCGAAAACATCTTTGAGCTCTTCGTCGGTAGTCTCGGGGAAGATAGAGTGTTCTTTGATACCCAATGTGTAGTTGCCCATCTCATCAGCAGCTGTCGGAGCGATACCACGGAAGTCCTTGGTACGAGGCAGAGCAATGTTGATAAGACGGTCTAGGAAGTCGTACATGCGCGCGCCACGGAGTGTGACCTGGTAACCGACCACATCCCCTTCTCGGGACTTGAAACTTGCCACCGAGACCTTGGCCCCTCGCGGAGCGGCCTTCTGCCCGGTAATCTTAGCTAGACGATCTTCGACGATTTTAAATTTATTCTTATCTTTAAAGGAGCCGACACCTGTGGAGACAACCACTTTCAAAATCCGCGGTGCCTGCATCGCATTCTTGTATCCGGGTATCGTCTTTGACTTCTCTTTTAGAGTTTGTATTTTCATACTTCTTACTTCTTACTATTTACTTCTTTTTTTACATTAGACACGTGGATTGGGAAAACTTTCTCGACGATCGTACCCTTACCCTTGCCTTTGGTCGAGCGCTGGTTCACCTTCTTCATATTTACACCTTCGACCAGGACTTGATTCTCCTTAGGAATGGCGCGTAAAATCTTGCCGGTCTTACCTTTGTCTTTACCCGCAAGCACTATGATATTGTCTCCTTTTTTGACGTGCATATTTTTTTCTAGGTTCTAGGTCCTAGGGTCTAGGGACTAGCATTTACTAGCACCTAAAACCTAGCCCCTAGCAGCTAATTCATACTACTTCTGGCGCTAATGAAATAATCTTCTGAAATCCTTTTTCTCCAATCTCTCTCGGCACCGGACCGAAGACACGTCCGGCCAGAGGCTCTTTCTTGGCATTATCCAAGATTACCACTGCATTCTCATCGAAACGAACATAGGTGCCGTCCTTCCTGCGGAAGGGAGCCTTCTGTCTCACTACTACGGCGTAGAGCACATCCTTCTTCTTGACTTGCTTTCTTGGCTCAGCCTTCTGGACCGAGAGTACCACCAACTCCCCGATCGAGGCGTAGCGTTTCTTGGAAGCGCCCAGCACCTTGAAAACTCGGCCGAGCTTGGCTCCGGAGTTGTCTGCTATTTGGACGATTGTCTGTGGCTGGACCATGGGGTTAGTTTAGAAGTTTTTAAGTTTATAAGTTTGAAGTTAACTTAGCAACTTCCTAACTTTTTAACTTATCAACTAATTTAAAGTGCTTATCCTTCGAGATAGGCTTGGTCTCGGCAATAGCTACCTTATCACCAATCTTGGCAGTATTGCCAGCATCGTGTGCCTTAAATTTCTTAGAGCGCTTGATGTACTTGCCGTACTTCGGATGTTTCTCATAGCTCTCCACAGACACGACAATAGTATCCTTCATCTTGTCGGAGACGACAGTGCCAGTGAGAACCTTTGCTTTAGTAATTTTTTCTTTATTCATAATTCTTTATTCTTTATTCTTTATTCCTATTCAACTCCGTCATAATGCGGGCAATCTCAATCTTAGCAGCCTTGCCCTCTTTGACATTCCGGGTCTTGGAACCAGCGGCGCCGAAGCGGAAGGCGCGCAACTTTTCTCTCTGCTCATACAGAGCCTTGGCCAGGTCCTTCTCTACTTTGCCTTTGTAAATTGTCTTTTTCATCTTGTTGGTTGTCGGTCGTAGGTTGTCGGTTATCTCGCCACGATCTTAGTCTTCAAAGGCAGTTTGGTACCGGCCTTCCGCAGAGCCTCGCGAGCAGCCGGCTCGGCTAGTCCATCAACTTCGAAGATAATGCGACCAGCGAGCACCGGGGCCACGTAGCCCTCGAGGTCGCCCTTACCCTTGCCAAGCTTCACTTCGGCTGGCTTCTTGGTATAAGGCATGTCCGGGAAGATACGGATCCAAAGGCGACCGGCCTTGCCTACTGAGCGAGAAAGTACCTTTCTCGCGGCTTCAATCTGATTGGAACGGATACGGGTAGCCTCCATCGCCTTAAGACCGAAAGAGCCGAAGGCGACAGTCACACCGCGAGTAGCCACGCCAACGCGATTTGGATTTCTCCTCATGGTCTGCCACTTCCTATATTTAACTTTCTTGGGGAATAACATAAATTAATTAGTTATTTTTTTTCGCGTCAGCGAATATGTCCCCTTTATAGATCCAGACCTTCACGCCAACGGCGCCGAGTGGGAAACGAGCTCTGCCCAACGCGTAATCAACATCTGCGCGGAAAGTTTGAAGTGGGATACGTCCTCTTTTATAAACTTCCGTACGAGCCATACCACCCCCCACCATTCCTGAATATGATATTTTTACTCCCAGAACATCGCGATTGGCCATTACTTTTTCCAACGTTTGTTTAACAACTCTACGAGGAGCCATTCTCTTTTCAAAACCTTCAATGACCATTTGAGCAACGATGGCGGCATTGGCTTCAGCATTCTTTACCTCCTTGATGTCGAGCTTGAGATCCACCTTCTCATCAAGAAGTTTATGCTTCAGGAGTAACTTCTTGATTTCTTGACGGAGCTTATCAGCTCCGTCCCCTTGGCGACCGATAATCATGCCAGGGCGCGAGCTTGAAACGATGACCCGTAGAGCCTTGACGCTTCTCTCAATCTCAAGATCAGCGACGAAGAAACCCTTGAGCTTCTTTTCCAGAAATTCACGTATCAAAACATCGCCCTTAAGATTAAGCTGATACTTACCCTTCGGAGAAAACCAACGACTCTTCCAGTCGCGGAGAATGCCCAAACGATGTGAATATGGATGAACTGTATGGGTCATAATTCTTAACTTACGACTGACGACTTACTACCTACAACTTTCTTGCCTTTCTTCTTGTCGTTAGTTGTTGATCGTAGGTCGTTGGTTAAAGTCACAGTAATGTGACTTGTGCGCTTCCTGATCGGATTAGCCATACCCTTGGAGCGCGGACGGCGACGGTAGAGCGTGGCTCCCCCATCGACCGTGAGCTCTTTAACTACCAGAGTCTCAACGGCTAAATCAAGATTCTTCGCGTTGGCTGCTGCAGAAGCTAACAGCTTCTCTAGAGGCAAAGCCGCGCGCTTCGGGATAAAGGAAAGCACGTCGAGAGCGTTGGCCACAGACTTGCCTCGTACGGCGTCAGCTACAAGACGAACTTTACGCGGAGACTGCCTGTAATTTTTTAATATTGCTTTTGCCTGGGTCATATAATTTTCAATTTTTAATTTAGAATTTTCATT
>JAUSGP010000016.1 GCA_030674415.1 bacterium
CGTAAATGATTTTCATGGCTAATATGGTCATTATAACTGTTCTATGGTATAATGCACGTTCATGAGCCGACTCAATAGGAAAGAGCCCTTGGTACTTCTCTTGGGCGACATCTTCTTCTTCCTGGTGGCCTTGTGGCTATCACTCTTCCTCCGCAACCTGGAGGCGCCTTCTAGAGAGCTTTTCCTCGAGCACCTTTGGCCCTTCAGTCTGCTTTTCGTGGCTTGGGTGGTGGTCTTCTACATCGCCGGACTGTACGAGAAGCACACTGCCATCCTGCGCTCTAAGCTACCGATGACACTAGCTAATACCCAGCTGACTAACTCGGCCATTGCTGTTATCTTTTTCTATTTCATACCTTTCTTCGGCATTACACCGAAGACCATTCTCTTTATCCATCTTTTCATTTCTTTTGTCATTATTCTTGGGTGGAGAATGTACGGCTACTTCTTGATCGGTCGCGGACGACAGAATAATGCCATTCTCATCGGCTCTGGCGACGAGATGAAAGAGCTTTATAGTGAAGTCAACGGTAATCCTATTTATAATCTTCATTTTATTTCCTCTGTAGATCTCAATCGTGCGGACGAAAGCGGTTTCTGGAAGGAGATTGTGGCCAAAATCTATTCTGAAGACGTCTCCGTCATCGCTATTGACCTGGCCAATGAGAATGTCGAGCCTGTTTTACCCCATCTCTATAACTTGATTTTCTCGAATATCAATTTTATCGATATGCACAAGATTTACGAAGACATTTTCGATCGCGTGCCACTCTCACTTCTTCGCTACAACTGGTTTCTGGAGAATATTTCCACCCAGCCGAATGGCGTCTATGATAGTCTCAAACGCATTATGGATATCGCCATATCTTTGCCACTCACGCTCATCTCACTCTTACTCTATCCCTTTGTCTGGTTAGCTATTAAATTGGATGATGGTGGCCCACTTTTTATCGCGCAGGAACGGGTAGGCAAGCGTGGCAGACCTATTCGTCTTATGAAATTCCGCTCGATGGAAAAGAATGATCCAGATCTCGGCAGTACTCGCCATAGTGAAAATAAAGTGACTCGCGTCGGCAAGTTCCTACGCGATACCCGCATAGACGAATTGCCCCAGCTCTGGAGTGTTCTTAAGGGCGACCTGTCTCTCATAGGTCCGCGACCAGAATTACCTGCGGGCGTGGTGCATTACACGGAAGAGATTCCTTACTACAACATCCGTCACCTTATTAAACCTGGACTCTCTGGTTGGGCTCAGATTTATCATGACCAGCATTCTCATCATGCCTTAGACGCCAAGGAGACCAAGAACAAGCTCTCCTACGATCTCTATTACATTAAGAATCGCTCGTTCCTCCTCGATCTCAAGATTGCTCTGCGTACTTTGAAGACGCTGGTCTCCTTGGCTGGAAGGTAGTTCGACAAACTCACTATAAATACTATAATGGCCGTCATGCGCAAATATGCAGTTTGGTCAATTATCCTCCTTGTCGCCTTCGTTCTGATTGGCTACTTTTTCTTAAAGCCTTCTAGTAGGCCATTCCGCTTTGGCCTTGACTTGGTCGGAGGCACCGAGCTGGTCTATAAGGCAGATACGACAGAGGTAGAAGACGTCGGTACCGCCATGGAGACTTTGAAGGAAGTGATTGAGAGGAGGGTCAATATTTTTGGCGTCTCCGAGCCGCTCGTCCAGACCGAGAGTGCTGGCCTAGTGTCGGGTAATAAAGAAGAGCGTTTGATCGTAGAGCTCCCCGGGGTGACCGATCTCGACAAGGCCATAGCGCTCATCGGAGAGACTCCTGTCCTGGAGTTCCGTCTCGCTAGGCCTGACTTCGAAGCGATTATTACTGCTAATTCCGAAGCAAGTGTAGATGATCTCTTCACCCCCACCGAGCTTACCGGCCGGTATCTCTCCAAGGCTCGGGTGGAGTTCAATCCCAATAGTGGTGCGCCGGTGATCGGTTTGGAGTTTGATACAGAGGGCAAGGAACTCTTCGCGACGCTTACTCGACTTCATAAGGGAGAGGTGCTGGCTATCATTTTGGACAACAGTCTGCTTTCGGCTCCGGTCATCCAGGATGAGATCCGTGACGGCAATGCTCAGATCACTGGTAGCTTCACCGCTGAAGAAGCGAAGAGTTTGGTCAGAAATCTAAACTATGGCGCTCTACCTGTGCCTATTGAACTCTCTACTTCCGAAACTATCGGTGCGTCCTTAGGAGAGACTGCTTTAGCTGCTGGAGTACGCGCCGGTATCATTGGCTTCATCGCCCTATCACTCTTTCTCATCCTCTGGTACAGATTGCCGGGGCTAGTGGCGGTTGTAGCACTTGTCTCATACATTATTCTTTCTCTTACAATTTTCAAACTGATTCCAGTCACTCTAACCGCCGCGGGTATGGCTGGATTTATCCTCTCGATCGGTATGGCTGTCGATGCTAATGTGCTTATCTTCGAACGGGCTAAAGAGGAGTTGAAGAAAGGGAAGAGTATTCACGACGCCTTGCATGAAGGCTTTCATCGAGCATGGCTCTCTATCCGTGACTCAAACATTTCCTCCATTATCACTGCCATCGTACTCTTCTGGCTTGGCACTTCGGCTGTTAAAGGCTTCGCGCTCACGCTCGGCGTTGGAGTGCTTATCTCGATGTTTACAGCCATTACCGTGTCACGAACATTTCTGTTTGCTATTGCTCCGAAAGAGGAGTCCAACCCCTCGACTTCGCTCGGGATAAAGAGATTTTTATTCAGTAATGGTTTTCATAAATAATATGTGGATCGTAAAAAACAGGATTATATTCTACATTTTCTCGACCATTCTTTTCGCCGTCTCTTTCTACGGTATATTCACATATGGCTTCAATCAATCCATCGACTTTAGGGGTGGCACTATTACTGAAGTGAAGTATACAGAAGCCAGACTAGCACAAGAGGATATCGAGTCTGGTATTACCAAGCTTGGCATCGGCGGCTTCTCGGTGCGCCCATCTGGGGATACAAACTACATCATCCGCACTAGAGAACTAACACCAGCCGAAAGGGAACTGGTTCTCGGAGCTCTCGGGCATCCACTAACGAAACTCATCATCGAGAGACAGAACACCATTGGTCCCGTCGCAGGCTCTGAACTCAAGAATAAGGCCATGAAGGCCATAGTGGTGGTGGTACTCATGATCGTACTCTTCGTCACCTTTGCGTTCCGTGGAGTATCGAAGCCTGTAAGCTCGTGGAAATATGGTCTGGCTGTAGTTATCGCTCTTATCCACGACGTGGTTATCCCGACCGGAGTCTTTGTCTTCCTTGGGCATTACCTGGGAGTCGAGATCGACCTGCTTTTCGTCACGGGCCTTCTCGCCATCCTGGGTTACTCGGTGCATGACTCGATTGTGGTCTTCGACCGTGTGCGTGAGAATTTGAGAATCAATCAAGAGAATAATACTCACGAAGACTTCGAGACTCTAGTAGGGAAGTCGGTCAATCAAACATTCGCCCGCTCGATCAATACCTCGCTTACCATCTTCATCACCCTCATCGCGCTCTACATCTTTGGCCCGGCCGCCACCAAGCACTTCGCTCTCTTGCTCACTATCGGAGTCATCGTCGGCACCTACTCATCTATATTTGTGGCCTCGCCGCTTTTGGTTACTTTCTATAAATTACAGAAAAAGTAATCACTTGGCGGTTGGGCCGCCAAGTGGTTGACAAGTCAACCTTTTGGGTGTTTGATTAGAGAAGAGGTGGCAATATGCCGCGATACAGGATTAGATTTAAAGTGGTTACCGGCGCGTCAGCAACCGTCGTCGACAGATTGTCTGAGGACTTTCGAGCATTGAATGCGGGGAACGCTCGCAAGAGATTTCGCGCTTTCTCGAAACAAGCAGAGTGTCAACTTCGCAATTACATGGATGAGGTAACGGCGCCGTACAGCCTGTGGAAGCTCAATCTGGCTGGTAAGCCGACAAGAAAGATCCAGGTCTGAGATCAGAAAGAGAGGCGCGCGACCGTAAGGGAGCGCGCCTATTCTATTGCTTAAAACAAGGGTATTTTAACGGCTCAACGGGTTGAGCCGTTCGGCTTGCAAAGATGATTGGGATAGGTATACTTATCCCCACGTCTTAACTACATTTAAAACCTGTCGTTAAGACGGGTGTTCTTTGAAAATTGAATAAGACCCGGTAGTAGATTTTGACATCGTTCGCTTTTGCGAACTGCGCTTCGCGCAATGCCAAAATTCACTACCGGGTAAGATTGAGAACAGTGCAAGAAACTGTTTTCTATTCTAAATAAAATGAAACCA
>JAUSGP010000017.1 GCA_030674415.1 bacterium
AAAGTTTTCGCCTTCTGGAATACGCGTGCCGACAAGCAGGGTGTATCAGCGAGACCGATTGAGAGAGTATTGCTCTGCGGCGCGGCAGTCACCAACGCTTCCATGGTTGCCGATCTCATGAGCGAGTGTGTGGTACCGCATGGTTTGGCTGATGCCTGGGCCAACTTCGCTTCCGCTCCGAGCCAGGTGCCGAGTGAAGTAAACAAGGAACCATTAGATTACCTGGCCGCTATTGGAGCCGCTCTGCCATGAAAGAAAAAAATTATGTATAAACTTCTCCCAGATGAAGAAAGAGTGAGGGTAGCCGCGGAGTATTCCAGGCGTCGAGTGGTAGTGGTGCTATTGACCTTGATCCTTGTCATCATCGTGGCCATGGTAGGACTCTTCCCTTCCTATCTGCTCTCGAATGCGCGACAGAGAGAAGTGTTGGAACGAGGGAGAATCATGGGGGAGCTTGACCTCGACGAAGATGAAGCGCAACTACAATCATGGCTTAGTAATCTTAATCTTAAACTTCGCGCACTCTCACCTGCGCTCGACCGGGATCGGCCGAGCGCTCTCGTCGAAGAGGTGGTGAGGGGGAAGACCGACGGCATCAGAATTACCACCTTCGGCTGGAACAAGGAAGAGAAGCTGATTTCTCTCTCTATCTCTGGGGTAGCGCGGGACCGTCAGGCCCTCATAGCCCTTGAGAACAGCTTGAATGCTTCTGGTCATTTCGAGACGGTAGAACTGCCGATCTCAAATCTCGCTCGCGACAAGGATATTAATTTCCAGGTCAAGCTTTCTCCAAAACCCTAAGCATATGTCTAAAAATTCTAAACCCACTCTCATAGTTCTCTCCGTAGTTGCTTTCATGCTTATGGCTTTTCTTCTTCTCGATATTTATAATATTCGGGCCAAGAATAAAGAAACATCACGACTGCTTAATCAGGCTGACGAAGCTGCGGAAGTCGGAGTGTTGGTCCAATCGATCCGCTTGATACAGAATAATGCCCGAGAAGATCTCGAAGCTTTCGAAGAACTAGCGCTCTCCGATAGTAAGATTGTGCCGTTAATCGAGAGTATTGAGAAAGCCGGACAGAGTCTTGGTGTGAAGACTGAAATCGCTTCGGTCGAGAAGACGGATGAGCCCCAACAGCTCAATCTCATAATCGAAACGGAAGGGTCCTGGGCCGGCACACTCTCCTTCCTCAAGGCGATCGAGAGTCTGCCTCATCGTGTCATGGTCAAGAGTGTCAATGTCTCTAAGGACGAATCGCTCTGGAGTGCGACCATCGCTCTTTCTCTCTATTTATTCAACTGATATGGTCAATACAGAAACATTTTTCAAAAAATTGACTTCCAAGACAAACAGTCGTTTGTCCGATGCCGGTCCAGAGAAGGACTGGAAGATTATTTTCATGAGCGCCATTTTCCTCACCCTTCTCTCGATAGTGGTGAACCTTCTGATCTTCATCAAGGTGGATAAGGGAGAGATCTTCGTCGTTGAGGCGCCTGGGCAGTCTGGCGAGCGCACCTTAAACCCGGAGACTCTGCGCGAAACGGTCAGGTATTACCAAGCCAAAGCAGAGGAGTTTCAGACTCTACAATCCGCTCCGGCCACCGGCCTCGTTGACCCTTCTATTTAGTTTATTGTGTCCCCGGCAGGAATCGAACCTGCATCAAGTCCTTAGAAGAGACCTACTTTATCCATTAAGCTACGGGGACAAGCATTAACAACACGATACTAACATTTTCTCTAACGTCTTGCGATTTTCTTCACTGCATTTGAAACCGCTATCACCACTCTTTTATCAAATGGATCGGGGATGATTCTGTCCGCAGTTGATTTCTTCACCACTCCGGCGAGAGCGAGAGCGGCCGCAATTTTCATTTCGTCTGAGATCTCTCTGGCGCGAGACTCGAGTACTCCTTTAAAGATTCCTGGATAAGCTAGCACATTGTTCACTTGGTTGGGAAAGTCGGAGCGGCCGGAAGCGACAACTTTAGCCCCGGCAATCTTCGCAATGTCCGGCATGATCTCCGGAGTCGGGTTGGCCAGGGCAAAAATGATTGCTCGGTTCGCCATCGTCTTAATATCTTCCGCTTTCAGTAGATTACCTTGCGAGACGCCGATAAATATATCTGCGCCGCGCAGAGCATCGCTAAGCGTGCCTGAAAGGTTCTTTTTGTTAGTAATCTTAAGCAAACGCTTTTTATTTTCCGTCAAATCTTTCCTAGACTTACTCACAATACCTTTGCTATCACACACGATAATATTTTTAAATCCATACAAAGCGATAAGCTTTGTAATACCCGTGCCCGCCGCTCCGGCGCCGTTTACCACCACTTTCACATTCTCTTTTCTCTTCCTTACAACTTTCAAGGCATTGATCAATCCGGCAAGCACCACTACCGCAGTACCGTGCTGGTCATCGTGCATGACAGGAATAGAGAGTTCTTTTTTTAATCTCGCTTCGATCTCAAAACAGCGCGGGGCAGAAATGTCTTCCAAGTTAATGCCACCGAAAGTGGGCGCAATCGCTTTGACTGCAGCAATGATCTCTTCGGTGTCCTGGGTGGCGAGGACGATAGGGAAGCCGTCGAGTCCGGCGAAGCGTTTGAAGAGTACCGCCTTGCCTTCCATGATAGGGAGTGCAGCTTCCGGCCCGATATTGCCGAGGCCGAGTACAGCCGAGCCGTCGGAGATTATGGCCACACCGTTTTTAGTAGAAGTGAAGTCGTAAGCAAGCTTTTTATTCTTTGCGATCGCGAGAGCCGGACCGGCGACACCGGGAGTGTAGGCAATAGAGAGATCCTCGCGATTACGCAAAGGCATTTTACTTACAACCTCTATCTTTCCCCGCGCCTTACGGTGAGCCGTGATACTTAATTTCTGGTAGTCTTTTTTCAATTTGTGCGGGATGGAGGGCTCGAACCCCCGACCTTCATAGTGTAAATATGTTGCTCTACCAACTGAGCTAATCCCGCAATTGGCTTATTGTATAGATAAAACAGATTGACCTCAACATGTGAATAACGAACCTGTTAATTATCTATTACACATAGTATACTCTACTTATGAAAATAATCGAGAAAGAAAAAGCCAGGACTCTAAGAAAACAGGGTAAATCAATAAATCAAATCATAAAGGAAACTGGTCTTACAAAATCAAGTGTCAGTGTGTGGGTGCGAGATATCATGCTGACGAAGGTACAGAAGGAAAAGCTGTCAGAAAGAGGAAGAAGTGTTGAATCTATAGAAAAACGACGAATCAGTCGTCTTTTTAATGAGAATAAAAAAAGACAAATAATAATTGATGAAGCAAAAAAAGATTTTACTAGTATTTCTTGGGAGCAGTTAAAATTGATCGGAATTATTTTGTATCTAGGTGAAGGAGGAAAAACTAATCGAAATATGGTCAGGTTATCAAACAGTGATCCATTAGTTATAAAGATAATGATTAAATTTTTTAGAGAAATTTGTAAGGTTCCGGATAGTAAATTTCGAGCTTCTATTCACACGTTTCAGCATGCTAATATACTTGAAACAGAAAAATACTGGTCTAAAATTTCAGGAATACCACGTAGCCAATTTTTTAAAACCTACATAAAACCTAGTGCGGCAAGTTTGCAAAAAAGAAGTACCTTACCGTTTGGAACATTTGATATCTATGTGTGCGATACCAAGCTTTTCCTGACTATTACAGGTTGGATTGAAAAGATTAAAGATTTGGTGATCGAGAACCCTAAGTAGAAAAAAATATTAATAAAATGGTATTCTCTTTGCACGGGCACTGACGAGGCAAGCCTCGCGTACCCATCACTCGGACGCCATGAAAGCAAGCTTTCGCGGCGATCCTCGTTCGAGCACGTGGCGGAATTGGTATACGCGCAGCGTTCAGAACGCTGTTCCCGCAAGGGATTGGAGGTTCAAATCCTCTCGTGCTCACAAAAATATGGAAATACTCTACGAAGACGAAGACATTTTGGTCATAAACAAGCCGGCGGGTTTAGTCGTGCACCCGGATGGTAGAACTAAAGAGGATAGTGTGAGTGAATGGTTTGCGCAGAAATATCCGGAATCAAAGGATGTGGGAGAGAAGTTGGGAGAGATAGAAAGACCGGGGGTAGTGCACAGAATAGACCGGGAAACCTCAGGAGTACTGCTACTCGCCAAAACTAAAAAGGGTCACAGCGTTCTCAAAGAGCAGTTTCAAAATCATGAGATAGAAAAGGTCTACCACCTCTTCGTCCATGGCCAAGTCAAAGACGACAGAGGAACAATTAATCTTCCAATAGGTAAGAGCGCATCCGATTTCCGCAAATGGTCAGCGCAAAGAGGGGCCAAAGGATTGAAGAGGGAAGCCATCACATATTTCGAAGTGCTCAAGCGTTCTCCAGAACTCGGGGTAACTTTCGTGGAAGCCAAGCCCAAGACCGGACGTACTCATCAGATACGTGTGCACTTCCAAGCATTGCAGAATCCGGTGGTAGCCGACCCTTTGTATGCTGGCGGCAAACCTAGACTACTCGGCTTCGAACGTCTAGCTCTTCATGCTCGCAAGGTTACTTTTAAAGACGTCAAAGGTGGTCAACACTCGGTGTTAGCCAACTATCCAGAAGATTTTCAAAGGGCGGTAGACATGATTGGCTAATTCGTGTTAGATTATTGCCCTATGAACAGAGTGATTAGCCCGGTAAATATTGAAGAAAGACAAGGTCTCGACCTCAGAGCAGGTGATACTGTGAAGGTCTGGCAGAAGATCCAGGAGAAAGGGAAGACCCGTCTCCAGGCTTTTGAAGGTCTTGTTCTCGCTCGTAAGCACGGCAAGGAAGCCGGAGCGACCTTCACCGTTCGTCGAGTTGCTTCAGGCGTCGGTGTCGAAAAGATCTTCCCACTCTACTCTCCGGTGATCGATAAAATCGAAGTGCTCAAGCGCTCCAAGGTCCGCCGAGCCAAGCTCTACCACATCCGTGACAAGGCCGCCAAAGAAGTCAGCCGCCAGATGAGAAACCTTCGCATGCAGAAGGACGTTGTTGCTCCTGTTGCGGAAGATGCTACGGTTGAAAACGTCTAGGTTTTAAGTTAATGTTTCCACATTGCGCGGGTGTTGAAATTGGTAGACAAGCATCCTTGAGGTGGATGTGCCCTCTGGGCGTGGAGGTTCAAGTCCTCTCCCGCGCACCAGTACAGATTTGGCTGGCTTTGGCCAGCTAAATTTGTACTCGGAGTGGACGAAGAAAGGCGGAGGCTGACGAGCCGAGCCGGGGTCGCACAAAAATTCAACAGAATTTTATGTGTGACCAAGTCCTCTTCCTGTGAAATAATTAGAATAATGGTGGCTATAGTTTAGTGGTAAAACTCCGGTTTGTGGAACCGGTATCGAGAGTTCGATTCTCTCTAGTCACCCAAAAATTAGATGAAAAAACAGATAGTCATAATTCACGGAGGGGACACCTTCGCCACTCAGGAAGATTACCTGAACTTTCTTCGTAATTATGAAATTAATATCGAGAGATATAAAACAGACAAAGACGACTGGAAACCTTGGATTAGAAAGATGTTGATGGAGAACTATGAGGTTATCACTCCGCAGATGCCTAATAAGACAAATTGTAAGTATGAGGAGTGGAAACTTTGGTTTGAGAAGTTCGTTCCTTTTCTAAATGATGAGGTCATCCTGATTGGGCATTCTCAGGGTGGAATCTTTCTCGCCAAATATCTTTCTGAAAATCAGTTTCCTAAAAAGATTGGGGGAGTAATGTTAGTTTCAGCTCCATATGATCAGGATTCTGAAGGTTATCCTGTATTGAGCTTTTCCTTACCTTCTACTCTCAATTTACAAACAGATAAGGTATTTCTTTACCATAGTAAAGATGACCCAGTAGTTCCATTCCAAGCTCTCGAGCAATACCAGAAGCTTTTACCCAATGTGACAGCAAGAGTATTTGAGGATAGGAAGCATATAAACCAAGAAGAGTTCCCAGAACTTTTGGAAGATATTAAAAATCTTGCTTAAGAATGAAAGAAAACGCTGAGCTAAGCCAAAAGTTAAAGAAGATTGCTGAAAAGCTGCACCCTCAACCCGCTGAACTTTCTCTTGCTGTTATTGATTTGAATAGTTCTGAAATTGCGGGAGTCAATATGGAGCGGTTCATATATCCAGCCAGTATCTACAAGATCTTTATTGCAGCCGAGATACTCAGACAAGTAGATTCAAGTCAAAGAAAAATAGAGGATTTAATAGAGGTTAGAGATGTAAACGAAGTAGATAAGGATAACCCAAGATTCTTTCCCAAGAGCACACATAGAGATCATAGACCACTTCTCAAGACAGGGGAGAAGGTTTCTTTGGATTACCTTTTGGATCTCATGCTCACAAGAAGCGATAATACCGCTTCGAATGTCTTAATGGATGTGGCTGGTAGAGACAACATCAATAACCACATCATTCTCCCAAACGGTTGGGGTGGAAGTGAAGTCACGAGAAAGTTCCTGGATCGTCTTAAGGAAGAAAAGGAATACAGGGTGTCCAAGATCACTGTTTCTAACGGTGGACACTTGGCGGAGTTCTTCTACAAAGTAGAAACCAATCAGCTAGTGAATCCCTGGGTATCTCAAAAACTTAAGGAGTATATGGTGAGGTGGAGAAGGGATGGAAGAAAAGGGTTAAATCTTCTAGAATTTAAAAGCTATTACAGGAAAGGTGGCTGGCTAGAGATCAATGGGTATAAGTGGAATATTTGGCGTGGTATCAAGTCCGCTTATCAAAAAGGGGTAGCCATCATTCGCTACAATGGAGATGCTGGAGTGGTGGAAGGAACCCACTCTCATTACGTTATTGCTGTGCTAACCATCACCAAAACCAAATGGCCGTGGGTAAAGTTCCCAATGCGTAAGCTATCCCTTGAGATTTATAAGCTAATGGAATCTAGGCGGGGATAAGGAAGTTAGCTATAAAGTCCAACTTTTCTCACTAGATATTTTCTGATTGAAAAATGAATGGGAAATGATTTTCATGTATAATCCTATTCCATGGGATTCCCAAATTGGGCGAAAAATATCCTCTTCCTCCTGGTCTACATGATCTCAGGCTTAGTGCTGGTGATCATTATTGAAGGACTTTTGTCTGGAAGTGATCTCACTCCTCTTAACACTGCGATAGAGAATGTGGTTGTCCAAGTGCGCACACCCTTGCTTACCACTCTCTTGGTATGGATGACGAAGATCGGTAATCCATTCATTCTTGCTAGTGTTTCTGTTTTCATGGCGGTCATGCTTATCTTGCGTCGTAACGCCTATGACGCTGTGCTTTTTCTCACCACTATGATCATCGCAGTGCTTTCGCTCACGGTGCTTAAGAATGTTTTTCAGATCAGTCGACCGATTTCCGATATTTATTCAGCAGACGGTTGGAGCTTTCCCTCAGGGCACGCTACCGTAGCCACCGCCTTTTTCTTTATGCTCTCACATACTTTCTTCGGCAAGATGAAAACTCTGAGAGCCAAAACTATTCTCATAGTAGGCTCGGTCGTCGGGACTCTCTTGATCTGCTTCTCGCGGCTTTACTTGGGCGCGCATTGGACTCTCGACATCCTGGCGGGTATCGCCCTCGGCCTTCTGGCGGTGAGCTTTACAGTGCTTATGTTTAACGTTTTTCTCTCCAATCGGCGCTCTTTGAGAAAGAGATTGAACTTGTGACCCTTCGACAGGCTCAGGGTCATGGTGAGTAACATCGAATCCATGATAAAATCTGCGCATGAATACACAAGAAATACAAAAGATTTATAAATGGGTCTGGATTGTTTTAATTATTCTAGCGGTTTTTCTCGGTATTCAGACTCTTTTGGCCCTGAAAGGACTGCGTAACAGTGATCCTTCATACAATTCCATTTCAGTAAGCGGAGAAGGTGAAGCCTTTGCCGTACCGGATCTTGCCACTTTCTCTTTCACTGTCTCAGCTGACGCCGATACGGTCAGCGCCGCACAGGAAGAGGTGACGAAGAAGATCGATGCTGTCGTCAAAGCTTTGACTGATTTAGGAATCGAAGAGAAAGATATCAAGACTACCGATTATTCCGTCTGGCCCCGCTACAGCTACGCTTCCATGCCGTGCTCTCCGAGCTACTGCCCACCTTCTACTCAAAAGCAGGATGGTTATACTGCTAGCCATAATGTTTCGGTCAAGGTGAGGAAGACCGAAGATGCAGGTAAGGCGCTCGCCGCAGCGGGGGACCAGGGTGCTACGGGGATGTCCTCGATTTCCTTTACCGTCGATGATCCAGACAAGATCACCAATGAAGCCCGCGAGAAGGCTATCGCTTCTGCCAAAGCCAAGGCTGAAATACTTTCTGACCAGCTTGGAGTAAGACTGGTGCGGGTAGTGAGCTACAGCGATAACAGTGACGGAGGAGTCATGCCTTATTATCGCGAAGGTGTGGGTATGGGGGGTGTGACTGTCGCCCAAGATGCTAAAGCTCCGACAATTCCGACAGGAGAAAACAAAGTAAGAGTGGTCGTCAACGTCACTTACGAGATCAGGTAGGTTATAATTATCTCAGGCTCGTACAAATTTTTCGGGGGTGATGATTGCCGAGGCCGCTATTACCAAAGAATATCTGTCCCCTCTGTACTGAGGAGATACTGGAGCATCACCCGACCTTGAAAGGAGAAGGAGAAGCGCGAACACACGCTGTCTGTCCTCCACTACACAAGCCTACTCTGGTCACAGAAGATGCTTGGCCGATGATCCCCCAGAGCTCGTCAAGACAGTAATGTCCCCCGGCACCACCAGGTGCCGGGTTGACTTTTTATGCAAATAAGATAACATCTTATTTGCACCCCCGAGGTGTTTTTTCTTACAGCCGTCGCCAAGGCTATGGCGTACACAGTAAAAATATGAACAGATTCATCAACTACATCAAGGACACTAGAGGAGAGCTTGCCCACGTTTCCTGGCCCACTCGCCGTCAGGCGGTTACCTTTACTGTGGTGGTAGTCATTATCTCCATCCTTATGTCCGTTTACCTCGGTTTCTTCGACTACGTGCTTTCATTAATCCTGCAGAAGTTCGTCTTATAACATATGAGTAAACAAAAGATCTCAGAGGGTCGAAATTGGTATGTCGTCCACACTTACGCCGGATATGAGAATGCAGTGATGCGTAACCTCAAGCAGCGCATTGAGTCATTGGGCATGGAAGACAAGATTTTTAATGTAATCGTTCCGACTGAAAAGAAGATCAAGATCAAAGCCGGCAAGCGTGTCGAGGAAGAAGAGAAGATCTACCCAGGCTACATCTTGGTGGATATGATAGTGACCGATGACTCTTGGTATGTCGTTCGCAACACGCCGAGAGTGACCGGCTTCGTGGGCTCGGGTGTTTTCCCGGTGCCTATTGATAAGGCAGAAGTCGAGACACTCTTTGCCCGCATGAACGCAGACAAGGTCACCCACACTATCAATCTCATGGAGAATGACGCCGTGCTCATCATCGACGGTCCTTTTAAGGAGCTTGAAGGCAAAGTATCAGAGATTGATGAAGAAAGAGGCAAGGTGAAAGTGCTTGTGAATATGTTTGGTCGCGAAACCCCTGTCGAATTAGACTTCCTTCAAGTGAAGAAAGTCTAATTCGACTAGTTGGGAAGTTTAATAAGTTGAAAAAGTTGAATAAGGTAAAATACTCTTATTTTTAGCCTTATTTTAAATATTAAGAAAAGAAATAAAAAGCGCTTGACAAAATAGTGCTTTAGGTATATGATTAAAAAAGAAGCAAGGCCGGGGTCAAGTGATTAATGAGGTTTCGCCTACCCAGAAAAGGCGACACTTGACCCCGGTTAAAGGATTTTGCAGCAAGTAATTCGCTGCATCGAAACGGCGCGACCAGCCCCGTCAAAGTAAAAGGCGCTGGCAAACTGGTCGCGGGCCCGGGACTTATTGTTCCCGGGCTTTTTTGTTTTATTGATATAATTTAATGAACTTATCAAACTTAAGCGAAGCGTAACTTATTGAACTTATTAAACTAACGATGAGCACAGGATTAGAGAATTTAAAAGTTTATCAAATGGCTGAAGCTCTTGAGGTCGAGGTCTATAAATTACTCAAGAGTTTCCCAAAAGAAGAAATGTACGGAAGTGTCGACCAAATCAAAAGATCTTCCGCCGCAGTCTCCAACAATATAGCTGAAGGGTACGCTAGGCATAGTTATGCCGAAAAAGTTAGGTATATGTACATAGCTAAGGGAGAAGCCGAAGAGACTAAGAGGAACTTGGTTCGTTCAGGCAAGAAAGAACTCATTTCCAAAGAACTTGCAAGTGGTTTAGCAGATAGGTATACTGACCTCCTCAAGGCGTTAAGTGGTTATATAGGGTTTATAAAAGGGCATTCGAAATAAACCTTATTCAACTTTTTCAACTTATACAACTTATTCAACTAATCCATGGCCAAAAAGGTAACTAAAGTATTGAAAATGCAGATCCCGGGAGGAGCAGCCGTTCCAGGCCAGGCTCTCGGTCCTGTTTTGGGTGCCGCCGGTATCAACATCGGCGAGTTCGTGAAGCGCTTCAACGAAGAGACCAAGGAGCGTAGAGGTGAGACCGTACCTACTATCGTAGAAGTCTACGAGGACCGTACCTACAAACTGACCTACAAGACTGAGCCGGCTTCCGCGCTCATCCTCAAGGCTCTTGGCCAAGAGAAGGGTTCAGGTACCCCTAATACCACTAAGATTGGCACGCTCTCCAAGTCTCAAGTCAAAGAAATCGCGGAGAAGAAGATGGTTGATTTGAATGCCAACGACGTGGAACAAGCCATGAAGATTATCGCTGGTACTGCGAGATCAATGGG
>JAUSGP010000021.1 GCA_030674415.1 bacterium
GATAGCCACAAGGCCACCAGGAAGAAGAAGATGTCGCCCAAGAGAAGTACCAAGGGCTCTTTCCTATTGAGTCGGCTCATGAACGTGCATTATACCATAGAACAGTTATAATGACCATATTAGCCATGAAAATCATTTACGGCATTACCAAGTCGAACTTCGGAGGCGCGCAACGCTATGTCTTCGACCTGGCTACGGAAACACAGAAGGCTGGACATGAGGTGGCGGTCATCTGCGGGGCTGGAGGAGTCTTGGTGGAGAAATTAAAAGAGAATGGGATAAGGGTGATAGAAATAGAAGGAATGAAAAGGGATATCTCGCTCATCGACGAGTTCCGCTCATTACATTTTATATTCAGAACTTTGTACAAAGAGAGACCCGATGTCTTCCATACAAACAGTTCCAAGATGGGCGGGCTCGGCAATATCGCCGCGCGATTAGCGGGAGTAAAGAAAATTATTTTCACCGGGCACGGCTGGGCCTTCAATGAGCCGAGACTAGAGTGGCAGAAAGTGCTCATCAAATTCTTGGCGTGGCTGACCATCCTTCTTTCTCACAAGACTATCTGCGTTTCAGAAAAGACTAAAAGAGATGTGGTGGGTTGGCCTTTTGTCAAAAACAAGCTGGTCGTAATACACAATGGAATCTAAACTTATAATCGGCGCGGTGGCGGAGCTTCACAAGGTCAAGGGTCTTGATGTCCTGCTTTATGCTTGGGCAAGATTTATTGCGAAATATCCTAATGCAGAACTGCGAATACTGGGAAACGGAGAGGAAAAAGAAAATTTGAAAGAACTAGCCGATACACTTGAAATTAACGAGTCAGTAAAATTTCTGGGTTATGTAAATAATGTCAAGGAATATCTCGACACTTTTGACATCTTTTGTCTCCCCTCACGCTCGGAAGCTCTCCCTTATAGTTTGCTTGAAACTGGTGCGGTTGGATTACCTGTCATCGCGACCCGAGTTGGTGGTATACCGGAAATTATTGAAACCGGAGTAAACGGGATATTGATCGAGCCAGGAAACCCTGAAGAGCTCTTCTCTTCATTTCTTCTTCTCTCTCAAGATGCGGGTTTAAGAAAACGCTTAGGAGAAGCTTTGAAAGAAACTGTTTTGAAAAACTTTTCGATTAAGAAAATGGTCGAGGAAACTTTAAAGGCATATCTATAGAAGGCGCGGACCTTGTGAATACCGCTTCATGCTCGATAATATGCCTAAGGTTAGCCATTCTGTGACTAAGTGAGACCCACCGTAACTCATGAAGGGAAAGGTGATGCC
The DNA here is from genome assembly GCA_030674415.1 of bacterium. Taxonomy (GTDB): domain Bacteria; phylum Patescibacteriota; class Minisyncoccia; order Phycocordibacterales; family Zambryskibacteraceae; genus UBA5004. The sequence continues at coordinate 1,282 of JAUSGP010000021.1, forward strand.
GGTCACCGGCATAATGCCCATATTCATACCGGCATGCACCGCGATGTGAACGGAGAAGAATATGGCCACGCCTAAGCCAAAAAGAGTTTCGAAATTGGTCGGCGCGTACTTGGCATTATTGACGATGCGAAAGAGAAGAAAAAGACAGAGTGAGAGCAAGATGATGGTACCGACGAAACCCCATTCCTCCGCGAAAGCTGCGAAGATAAAGTCCGTTTCGTATTCCGGCAAATACTGCAGTTTCGATTGACTCCCCTGCCCGACACCCTTGCCGAAAATCTGCCCCGAGCCGACAGCCACCGTCGACTGGTAAGCGTTGTAGCCCGTGCCGCGCACGTCAGCCAAGGGATGGAGGAAGGAAACGACACGCGCTTTCTGATACGACTCGAAGACAAAGAACCATAATATGGCCGAGAGAGCCAGACCCAGAAAAATGACGAAGGCCAAATGCTTCTTGGAAATCCCGGAAACCAGGACCATGCCAAGCCAGAGAGCGAAGATAACCATGGCTCCCCCGAAGTCCGGCTGGAAAAAGACGAGTATAAAGGTCAGTATCGCGTAGACGCCAGATACCAAGATGTGTCGCAAGTTCTTGATCTCGATGTGCCGACGGGAGAAATATTTCGCGAGGATAAGAATAAGCACCAATTTGGCTGGATCAGATGGCTGGAACGCCAATGAGCCGAATTGAAACCAGCTCTGCACACCCCTTGTTACTTGCCCGGCGACCAGGAGTATGGAGAGAAGCGCGATAACAGCGAGAAAGATCGGCACTAATACCCGCGTCTGCCGCAGGAAGCGCCAATCTATAGTGGTGGCGATAAGGAAAATAATGACCGAAATCAAAATCCATAAACTCTGACGCATGAAGAAGTAATTCTCCCCCGAAAACGAATTCATGGTGATAAGCCCAGCAAGCGAGATGAGTAAAGCCGGTACGAAAAGTTGCCAGTCTATCTGGATCCGATCTATCAGTTTTGTTAGAGTATTCTCCCGCATCTGTTGTCGGTCGTTAGTTGTTGGTCGTCGGTTATCTTATAAATGTTCTGTCCGGCAAAACGCGGACGATAATATCAATATCGATAGCTTGGGCGGCAAACGGTCTCGGCCAGGTGAAAACCACGGAACTTTCCCCTCTAGCCGGCAAACTGTCTAAGAAAGTTTTCGAGGCAGCGAAGATGTTGCCCTGGGCATCGGAGATAAGTGCCACCAGGTCGACGTTGGCGACATTTTCAAGCGAGAGATTCTCTACTGTCGCTTCCAGGCGAGGTGAAGAATCTTGACGCGCTAGAACAATATCCTTCACTACCACTTCCGGGTATTCATAATTAGTCTTCTGCCAGATCAGGCTCGCGGTGTCCCATTCAAGAGTGGCTCTCGCCGGTACAATACCCGCTTCGAGATTGAACGGGCCTTCAAAGATGGCGAAGGTAGCCCCCTTGGGCACATAAGTTTCTCCCTCTATTACCTTGACCGGTATAGCGCTCGTCACGTCATAAAGTTTGAGAGTGTAACCGGCTTTATAAATATCAGCGGTGTTGTTGGGATTTTCTAGTAGCGCTACCACCTCATATGTACTAGTTGCGACAGTAAGCACGCGAGGATCCCCCTTGAGAATGATAGGTAGTGATTCAGCTCGACAAAGCATCTGACACGACCCACCGCAGTCAAGGCCGGTCTCATCGCCGTTAAGCTTGCCATCGAAGCAAGTAGGCGTGCGGTAGAAGAGGAAGAAAACTGGTATGCAGATGAGGATAAAAACGCTCGACAAGAAGATGAGC
>JAUSGP010000023.1 GCA_030674415.1 bacterium
AGATGGCTTAGGAGCCATCTTTTTCTTTAACTAACACTAACAGAGTTAGTTATGGGCAGACAGTAGCAGTTGCTCCAATTGCTCCCAGAACTTGCTTAGACTTGCCTAAGCTGTCGACACACCAGTATGCAGTATCTCCAGCAAGCTCGGCCTTCATAGCATAGGCCGATGCAGTAGAGCCACACACAATTGTAGTGCCGGAGGGATAGTTGGCGACATTGGTGTAAGTGGACATGCCGGAAGTAGCATCAGCGAACATGTTGGTAGCACAGTCAGCGGCCACACCATAACCACTGTTGTTGTCATAGTAAATCTCGGCTGCTGCTCGGGCTCCGGAGAGCTGGGCCTTAGTCTTAGCATCATTGCCCTTACTGCGGGCGGTATTGAGAGACGCGAGCACTACTGATGAAAGAATACCGATGATGGCGATGACCACCAAGAGCTCAATGAGGGTAAAACCCTTGTTAAATTTGGACATAGTTAAATTAATTGTTTTTAGGAACTTTCTAATTATACCCTAAAGACCCGCCGAGTTGGCAATCTCGTAGATGGGGATAAGTACAGAGGCCAGGAGGATGCCTACGCCCAGACCCAAGGTCACGATCATGACCGGCTCGATGAGGCTGACCAGAGTATCGACGGTGTTTAAGACATCGCGCTGGTAGAAGTGAGCCATGGTGCGGAAAATCTTGCCGAGCTCCCCCGTCTCCTCGCCTACCCGGATCATCTGGACAAGCATGCCGGGGATTTCGGGATGCACCGAGAGAGCCTCCGAGAGTGGGCTACCGGACTTGACCGCAAGCACGGTATCCGTGAGTAGCTGGTTATAAATTTCGTTATCTACCACCGAAGAGGTCACCTCAATGGCCTTGACCATGGGAATACCGGAGAGAATCATGGTATTCATATTGTCGGCGATGATGGAGAGATAGAGTTTCCTGTAGAGTTCTCCGACGAAAGGTACTTCTAGCTTGAAGCGGGAAAATGATGCTTTCCCCACCGGTGTGCGCGTGTAGCGTACCAGAAAGAAGGCCATAACAATGAGCGCCACCACTAAGATAATACCGTAGTCAATGAAGAAGTGGCTCACACCGAAGACAATCTTGGTATAAATCGGTATCTCCTGGCCGGATTCAACGATGATGGTGCTAATCTTAGGAATGATGACGGTAAACATAAGAACCATGACTGCGAGAAAGACCGAAATGACGAAGGCCGGATAAATCAAAGCGTTTTTAACCTTGGAAACAACTTCATACTGGCGATCCAGATGGTCGGCTAAGTAGTTGAAGGTCTCATTGAGTTTGCCAGTCTCTTCTCCAGAGCGAACCATATTGACGTAGAATTCAGAGAAGACGTCCGGATGTTTGGAAAGCGCCTTCGAGATGGTAGCGCCACCCTGGATGTCAGTAACTACTTGATTAAGCTGCTTTCGCAACACATCGTTGTCTACTTCAGCCGCCAAGAGGTTGAAGATTTTCAAGGGTGAGACCTGCGCTTCGAAGAGAGTGGCCATCTGACGTGAGAGGATAACGATCTCCTTGTTGGCCACGCCGGTTCCTAAATGCCATTTTGAAAGCCACGACTCCTTCTCGGCTGGCTCAATCTCGACGATAATCAGTCCACGCTTCTGGAGCGAGCCTACAGCCACATCGAGAGAAACGGCTTCGATAGCGCCGGCCGAGTGCTTGCCAGAATTGTCCAGAGCTTTGTAATTAAATAACATTGAATTAATTTAAAATTTTCAAATCAAGCGCTCGAGCGTGCGCGGACTGGTGGAATACTTAAGAGCATTCTCAGCCGTCACTTCGCCCTTCCTCACCAGCTCCGCGAGCGAGCGGTTGAGGTCAATCATCCCCTCTTCCGAACCGGTCTCTATCACAGAAGAGAGTTCGTGCGTACGCTTCTCTCTGATCAGGTTAGCGGTGGCGTTGTTATTGACGAGCAATTCATACGCTGGGATAAGTCCACCGGAGATTCTCGGTAAGAGTCGCTGGGAGAAGATGCCGAGAAGAGAGGAAGCGAGCTGTATCCTGATCTGACTCTGCTGATCGGCCGGGAAAGCGTCAATGATACGGTCGACGGTCTGGCCAGCGGTGTTGGTATGCACCGTCGACAAGACCAGATGGCCGGTCTCGGCAGCCGTGACCGCGGTCGAGATAGTTTCCGTGTCGCGCATCTCGCCGATCATGACAATGTCGGCATCTTGGCGGAAGACGCCTTCAAGCGCGGAGTGGAAATCTGGTGTATCAACCTTGACTTCGCGTTGATCGATCATAGCCTTCTTAGGGGTGAAGATGTACTCGATCGGATCCTCGATGGTGATGATGTGTTCGAGCCGTTCGCGGTTGATAGTCTCAATCATGGTGGCAAGTGTCGTCGACTTCCCCACTCCGACCGGCCCTACCACCAGGAAGAATCCTTGCTGGCGCCGAGCGAATGTTTCGAGAATCGGCGGTAGATTAAGTTCCTCGAAACTCTTAACCTCGCTCGGCACCAACCTCATGGCGACACCTTGGCGACCAAGCGAAAGGAAGGCGTTGCAACGGAAACGCCTGTTGGCGGCCATCGTACCAGGCACTCCAGGACCGGCTACATGACTGTAAGCGAAATTGGTTTCCTGGGATTCCTCAAGCTCTTTTCTCTTTGGAGCAGTCAGGAGAATCGAAAGTAAACCTTCCATGTCCTCCTTGACAAGCGGTGGGAACTTGGCGAGCGGGATGAGAAAGCCGTTAACGCGGATAATCGGGGGTCGACCCTCCGCCAGGTGCAAATCGGAGCCACCTTCCTTGGCCACCACATCGATCAGTTCGCTTAGAAGTTTTTCTTGAGAAATCGCCATGATTAATTTTTCAAATTCGCGATTTTGAGCGCCTCGTCCACCACTTCAGACGGAATGGAAGTGGCCTTGACGATATAGCCCTTAATTCCGAGGGTCTTCGCCTTCTCGATCTTCTCTCGATCGGATTCGTTCGTAAGCATGATGACCGTTGAGGTCGCCGCGAGATTCTCCTTCCTAATCGTTTCCAGGAGTTCGAGCCCGTCTATAGCCGGCATGATGATGTCGAGGATCAAGATGTCAGGCTTGGCGCCGCCGCGCAGTTTTACCAGTGCCTCTTCGGAACCAACACAAACATCGACAGTCGCGCCGTTTTGTTCGAACTTCTTCCTGTACATGTCGAGCAAGAACTTGTCGTCATCTACCAGAAGAACTGTGTAATTTTTAGCCATATCTTATTATAGCGTATTAATTTCCTCGAATGGAATGATTCTCTGGAAGGCCTTGATGATGGCATCCTCCTTCATCGAGAGCATTCCTTGTGCGCGCGCTGCGCTGTAGAGCGCGGGCTCGGTCGGGTCCTTGAGAATGACCGCCTCGACACTCTTGTCCATGTCGAAGACTTCCATAACAGCAGTACGGCCGGAAATACCGTTGAGACAAGTTGGAGTAGCCTCTATCTCGTAGAGCTCCTTGCCAAACGGTATCTGCTTCCGGAACTCTTCTGGCAAATCTTCAAACTGTTTGTCGATCATGACCTTGATCGAATCCTCGACCGGCAAGGCCTTGCCGGTACCAGGGCAGAGCTTACGCACCAAGCGCTGAGCGATAGTGAGGATAAGGGTCGGTGCGATAAGGTAAGGGTCAACACCCATGGCGATGAGGCGCGGGATAACTCCAATAGCGTTATTGGTATGAATAGTCGAGAAGACGAGGTGACCGGTGAGCGCGGCATGGATCGCAAGCTGGGCGGTCTCCTTGTCGCGGATTTCTCCCACCATGATGATATCCGGGTCCTGGCGTAAGGTGGTGCGCAGACCAGTAGCGAAGGTGTAGTCAATCTCCGGATGGATCTGGGACTGCGAGACTCCTTCGATCGAGTACTCTACCGGGTCTTCGAGCGAAAGAACGTTTAGATGGTCCCGATCCACTTCCTTGAGCATCGAGTAGAGCGTCGTCGACTTGCCGGAACCAGTCGGACCAGAGATGAGTACCAAGCCGTACGGGCGCTTAAGAGCGGCGCGAATCAGTTTCAAATTCCTCTCCGAGAGACCCATATCATCAAGCGTAGAGAGCCCCTTTGACTGGTCAAGGATACGCATCACGAGCTTCTCACCGTGGTAGGTTGGGAAGGTCGAGACGCGGAAGTCAATCTTCCTGTCTTCGATCTTGGCGGAGAAGCGACCATCCTGCGGTTTACGCTTCTCGTCGAGACGCATGTTGGAAAGAATCTTAATGCGTGCCACTACCGCCGAATGCACTGTAAGCGGCAAAATGAGCGAGGTGTTGAGTTGGCCGTCGACGCGGAAGCGCACACGTACATTCTCGGCTGTCGGCTCGATGTGGATGTCTGAGGCGTTCCCCTCGGCGGCATAACCAAGTATGGTGGCGACGATCTTGGTCACCGGCGCATCTTCGACTATCTTGGCTTCAAAACCTTCTTTGGCTTCGGTAGCTTTCTCCTTCTCGGAACTAGTCTCAACCTTCATCTCGGACTCAAGCTCGGAGAGCACCTTGGTCACTTCACCGGAGAGTCCCTGATACTTCTCTAGAGCCATTTTGAAATCCTCTTCACTAATGAGGAAGAGTTTGTACGGCATGTTGATCCGCGCGGAGATGAAGTTTAAGGCGTCCCTAGCCTCGAGATCATTGGGGTCCACCGCTCCCACTTCAAGCACGCCATCTTTGACGGCTATCGGCACGATGCGATAGTGCATGGCGGCATCCTGCGGAATATATTCCAGCACCTTGCTGGACATTTCTATATCCTTGAGGCTTCTAGTTGGAACGGTGGTAACCATTTTTTAATCTCGGCCGATAATGTCGAAAGGATTTTTGCGTCCGACTGGCTGTGGGATGAGCGGCGCGCTGAAGTCTGTGAGCAGGAGATAGCCCGGGCTTTTGAATAAATTACTATTGTAATCAACGACGGCGAGGTCGGCAGCCATTTGTAGAAGATCGATATTAGCCTCGGTGGCAGAGGGTCCGATACTTACAATGCCTGTCGCGACTTGCGAGCCGGCGAGGAACTTATAGAGGAAGAAAGCTAGAATGAGGATAACTACGCTTCCGATTATTTTTCTGTTTTTTAATATTTCCATTTGTTTGATAAAAACTATTTGAGCCAGTAGGTTTCGATCGAGACCTCGTGCTCATAGAGTCCAGACTCGGCGGACTGGAAACTCACTTCCTTGACGTTCATGAGACGCAAGCTCCTCTCCAAATCGGCCAGAAATTTCCTGAAGTTGGCGTAATTCGAGACGAAACTGAAGGAGACTGTCGTCTTATCATAGGGCTTACTGTACTCGGGCAGGACAGGAAGACTCGCATTGTTGGCCAGAGCGACGGTGTCGATCCGGACATTCTTGACGGAGATGCCGTAACGCGCAGCGATAGCGTCGAGATCGACCGCGAGCTGGACAGTGTCGACGTTACCAGGAAGCACTTTACTCAACCGCTCAATCGTCGCACGCGGGATAGCGTCGTAACTATCAAGGAGTGCGTCACGCGTCTCGGTAATCTTGGAAATATTGGCGAGCACTGTACGATACTCGCTGGCCGTGGCAGAAAGCTCCTTAACCTTGTCGTATTGCGGACTAGTGAAGGTGTAGAAAAGGGCGACAGAGAGAACCAGAAGTACAATGGCGGTAGTATTTTTCATTTATGGTGAGCTAGTCGAATCATCTTGGCGTAGTTGTAGCGGTCGTTGTTGCTACTGTTGTCGGTTGTAGGTTGTTCGTTGTTGGTACCCCTAACCGCTCCGTCTGACGGCGATACGAGAGCGGCACCGGGTTGACCATGGCCTTGACCGAGAAGACGACATTGCCCTTATCGTCGAGATTGAGGTCGGAGAAGGCGGGCTTGTCTAAGTACTCGCTTTTGTTAAAGGCCTCGGCCTGGAGAGCAAGAGCCGAGTATCCGCGGGCTTCGCCCCTAAGCGAGAGCTCCAGACCTTTTTGAGTCATAGCATAGTTGAAGGTGCTAAACCTGACTGCCTTCAATGTGCTATCTTCAAGGAAATCAAATAGGGGTGAGAGTGTCGAGTGGCTGGCGATCAGTTCTTCGGTCGAGACAATGCGCTTATTTAGACTAGTCAGCTCATTGATCGTCTCCGGGTCAAGCGCGGCCCGAGCGCTCTCGAGACTTACAGTCATGCTCTTGATCGAGTAGTTGAGGTATAGCTGGTAGGCGAAAACACCGAGAGCCAGAAGCACCGAGACGGTGAAGATAAGTTTGGCGATAAAGCCCATGAGACTTTTCTCCCTTCTCGCCGCCACTGGCGCAATACTACTACTTGAGGAGACAGTCCCCTTGGGAATAAAAGATGATTGGAACTTTGGCTCCATTTCACTTAATTATAGAACACAATGACACTTTTCGATACAAGAAGTGTTTATAACTTTATACAAATGAAAAGTGCTCGGTGTCGCATGCGGACGCCGAGCACTTGCCGAGACAACGAATGTGTCATCACGCTCTCCTTCGCGCCGAACCAGCTATTTGCTGCTTTCTGTGATCGAGAATTTCCTCAACCCGCTTGATCCGCTGGGAAAGACTGAAGATACGAGGATCCTCGCAGACAGCTACCGCCTCCAACTCGTCAAGCCAGAGATGGCCTTCATCGGCGAGTTTTCGGAGATAATCTGTCTCGTCCAAGGCGCTAGCTTTCATGAGAGCTGTCGCGCAGTCGTTGAGTTCCGTCTTTGGTTTGGGCTTTTTCATCAACACGATACACCTCCTTCTATCTATATTATATCACATTACCCCTCCTCCGAAAGCTTCCTTAAAGCAAGGCCGATAGCTACTGCGAATTCAGGCCCAGTTTCCTTCAAAATGTTTTCGAGGAAGGCTGGCGCCGTCACCTTGTCGAAGGGTTCCGCCTTCTCCACCTCTGTTTTAAAATTAGTTTTAGCCAGTTCCACCAAGCCCTTGAGTGCCGCGCCGCCGCCGACGAGTACCGCCTTAGCCACCGTCTTGTTGTACTTCTTCTCGAATGCAAGCAAGGTTGTGTTCACCTCGGCGAAGATGTAGTCGAGCACGAGAGTAATGATTTCGTTAAAGGCCGTATCCGTACCAGAGAGTCCCTGTTCCCTCTTCATCACCTCGGCTTTATCCATCGGTATGTTCAAGGATTTCGAGATGGTAGAGGTGATATCTTGCGAACCGCGGTTAACTGTGTGAGATGAGCGGATAATACCGCGTTCGACGATGTAGAGCTTGGTCGAGGCGGCCCCCATATCCATGATCATGACCGGTCGCAGACTCTCATCGAGTACCGCTCGCATAGTGGAGAAAATCTCAATCTCGAAGAAGCTGGCCTCGAGTCCGGCCTTGACCACAATATCTTGATACTTAGCGATAGTGTCCTTGTGAATGGCCACCGTGAGTACATCAATCTTCGGCAATGCCACAGAAGGCTCGACTACCGGCGCGCCGAGCTCCGCCATCTCGGTAGGTTCTGATGCAATCTCGCTCTTGGGGATGACAGACCAGTCGAGCATCACTTCCGAGATCGGCACGGGAATATATTTCCGCGCTTCAAGCGGCACCATAGTAGCAAGTTGTTTGGCGCTCACCTCCGGCAGTTCGATAACCGACATGAGGGAGGAGGCAAACGGGATCGAGAGTCCACACTTACTAGTTGTGATGTTGACCTCCTTCTCTTTCATAAGATCAGTGAGAGCGGCCGCCAGTTTGTCGGTCGGGAGTTGAGTCGCCTGGCCGATCGCAAGCCCTGCGTACGGGCCTAGAGAAAGCTCGCCATAAGTCTCAAGCACGGCTTGCGCACCGTGTTTCTTGAACTGGACGATCTTGATAGCCGAAGATCCGATGTCGATGCCGATCACCCGTGGCTCCGCTTGCTTGTTGAAGAAACTGGAGAATAATGCCATGTAATTTATAGTATCATAATCTGTAATGCATTTTCTCTTCCGGATTAGAGATTTGTTCCTCGACTTCCTCTTTCCGAAATCGCGCAAAGTTTTAGAACTAGAAGCACTCACCTCATCTGAGTTCCTGCGTCTCCTCCCTCCTTCTGATCACATTAATGAGAAAGAGGTCATCGCCCTTTTTGATTACAAACATGCTCTAGTCAGAGAAATTGTCTGGCAAGTCAAATATGGTGGCAACGCCATTCTCGCTGATAGGTTAGGCGAAATCCTCTATGACGTTATTGTCGATGAACTTGCGGAGAGAAATGTCTTAGCGAAATTTAAGAATGTGGCTCTCGTCCCAATGCCTATCTCCGACAAACGCCGCTTCGAGCGCGGTTGGAATCAGGCCGAACTCCTGACCGAGGCTATAAAAAAGCGTGACCAACAAGGAGTATTGAAATATCTGCCGAGACACCTAGCTAAGGTGCGCCACACCGAGAGTCAGACCCGGACCGGGAGCAAAAGTGAGCGCCAAAGCAATCTTCATGACTCGATGAGAGTCCTCAATCCCCTCTCAGTCGAAGGCAAATTCGTCATCGTGATAGATGACGTTCTAACCACGGGCTCGACTTTCGCTGAAGCAAGACGCGCCCTGCGTTTATCGGGCGCGAAACGTGTGCTTTGTATTGCAATAGCACACTAAAATTTCTAATTTAGAATTTATAATTTCCAATAAATTTCAAAATTTTAGAAATTAAAAATTTAATGAAAATTGAAAATTGAAAATTGAAAATTCTTCGAACTATCTAGTTCGAAGTAAAGTATTGACCTTGATGACGCCGGCGACATTGTAAGCATCCCATTCGTCAGATGTGACTTCTAAGATCGGTCGAAGGAAGCCGGTGACAGCGATAGTGTCGTCAGCTTTGAGATCAGTATTAGCATCCTGAATTCTACTGATGTCGAGAGCGTAAAAGAGGCCATCACGACTCTCCACCCCGAGAGTACAATCCGTCTCATCCACGATGCCAGTCTTCAAAGGCAGACAGCTGAAGTTACCTGTCACGGTCGAAGTCGTATCAATCTCTTCATTAACGATCTTGTCCCAACCTTTGAATAAGAGGAAGCCGAAGATGACGATAGCGGCGAGCACTAGGAGCCAGACTGCATTACTTTTGGAAGACCCTCTATTTTCATATTCCATATATCGGACATTATAAAGCACCCGTATTTTTTAGCAACAGCGTTTTCCCTAGCCAGCAAGGCGTATCTGTGATTTGATTATAGTAGAAACGTAAACCGCGACGCCCGCCCGAACGACTTCAGTCGGGCAGGGAGGAATTCTATGAAAGGAATTTTCGCTGTCGCGGTCATTCTCGTGATCACGGCAGTTCAGCTCGAAGCACAAGAGCTCAAGGGCTCTCCCAACTCAATCGCCTGGCAGTACCTCTACGCGGAAAGCGAGGGGCTCAAACTATTCTCGAACAAGAAAGCGGTAATGAAAGCGGTGGAAAACGGGACGCTCGTATCGCTCGAGGACAATCCCGATTTGGAATTCTTCGAAGTCTCGTTCCCGTACGTACTGCCGAAGACCAAGCAGTTCGTCGACTGGTTCGAGAACGCACGCCCGACAGAATGCGGACCGAAGCTCGTCGTGACGAGCGGTACCCGGGCGCTCAACAGACAGCCGAAGAACGCCCATCCGTTGTCCATACACACCAGAGGCGTCTCCGTCGACCTGCGGATACCGGAAGACAGCCGGTGCTGGAAGTGGTTCCGGGACACCTTACTCTCACTCGAGAATCGGGACATGATAGACGTCACCCTCGAGACAAAGCCGTGGCACCTGCACGTAGCAGTCTTCTCCTTCATTCAAGACGGAGAGGAACTCGTCGCAACACGCTAGACTCCGACTACTGCCCCACTGGGCCGGTAGTCGGAGTTTTCATTTAGGCAATAAAGACACACTGATACTAAGTTGTCAAAGCGGAGACGGACGGATTCGAACCGTCGAGGGCTTTTAAGACCCTGCCTCGTTAGCAGTGAGGTGCTTTCGACCACTCAGCCACGTCTCCAATTCGCCTACTTTACCAGTTTTTTAAAGGCTTCTCCAGCCATGATTTACTAATTGAAAATTTATTGAAAATTCTAAACCCGCCCGACTGAATGACTTCAGTCATTCGGGCGGGTTGAAAATTGCCGGAGGCCCTGAGCGGCTTGCCCTGAGCTTGTCGAATGGGAGTCGAAGGGAAAATTCAGCTAGAGCTGTCTGTATCGTGTTGCATTTCCTTTCCCAACTCTGGCAATCCTCCCCTCCCGCTCTAGCTGGCCCAAGTACCTCGCCGCCGTCGCGGCGGAGACATGCAGTAGCAATTGCACATCACGATTCGCAATCTTACCTTTCAAACTTACCAACTTCATAACTTTCTCTAGTCTCCCTCTAATCCTAGCCGTCACCGCCAAATGCGCCTTCACCGACAGCTGTTTTGCAGACTCCCTATTAAGAGGCTTTAGTACAGATGGCGCTCCAGAATCAACAATGACCGGAGTGGGCTCAACCACGGGTGCGGAAGCCTGTGGAGCCTCAGGCGGCATATCGGATGGCTCGGAAGTGCTTGCTTCGCCCGCTATAGCCTCTGGCGA
>JAUSGP010000014.1 GCA_030674415.1 bacterium
AACATGATAAAATTTAACAAAGGCCTGCCCGTACGAAACGGTCGGGCGGGTTTTACCCTCATTGAGCTCTTGGTGGTGATCGCCATCATCGGTATTCTTTCATCAGTAGTGCTTGCGTCTCTCAATACCGCCCGCAGTAAGGGCAATGACGCCAAGGTCAAGGCTCAACTCTCCGGAGCCCGAGCGGCAGCCGAGATCTACTATGACAACAACAGTGGTTACGGTGCGGCCTCTGACTGTACTGCCAACATGTTCGTTGATGCTACTTCCGGCATGTCCACTTATACCAATGTCGCCAACTATCCTTCCGGTACTCAAATCGTGTGTGGCTCTACGGCGTCTGCTTACGCTATGAAGGCCGAACTAGCCGGAGATACTGCATACTGGTGTGTTGATAGCTTAGGTAAGTCTAAGCAAGTTCTGGGAGCAATTGGAGCAACTGCTACTGTTTGCCCATAACTAACTCTGTTAGTGTTAGTTAAAGAAAAAGATGGCTCCTAAGCCATCTTTTTCTTTAACTAAAACATTTGGTTCGATAATTCGATGACCATCTTCTGTAACAGATAGATGAGCATTTCCATATTAAATTTGATGTACCATTCGCGCGTCTGTTCATTGGGACAGTAGAGGCCGATGTTAGTGTCCACGCATCTGGATCTCTCGCCCGGTCTAGACGAGCGTGAAGAAGAGACTGAAGAAGAGTCGGAATTGTTAGATGGTGCGGACACGACCTCCTCTACTAGAAGCGGAGTAAAGGACATGGATAAGTTTGATGAAGGACTTATGTCATAGGTATTGGCCAAAGCAGCCCAGTCGGTAGAAGTGATCCCGGTAACTGTTTTATGAGTACTGTCTATCACTGTCGAGTCTGTTTGCTTGACTAATACGGTGTAGCCGGTGGAGTCAAACTGAATATCGTATGAATACCAGTCCGTCGAATGAGTGCCTGCAAGAAGTTGGTAAGCTATGGTGTTAGTTCTGACTGTAGGAGTAGCCGTGGTGCGCGGGTCGAGAGCGGTAACATAGACCCGTGGAGGATGATCGGAGAAGTAACCGCTATGATGCGTATAAGTAAAGGTGAAATGGAGAAACCCGCCGACGTAATCATTTGTGTAATTCTCTAGCCCCTCGTGTCCAGAAACAGCGGTAGAGTCGGCGAACATCACCTGATTTTTCTCATCGACAGTGTACGGAGAAGTGATCTCGGCCGAAGCATGGCCAGTCGAGATTAAGAAAAACGCAATGATGAGACAGGGTATAAGCCAAATTTTCATAAATAACACTATACGGGAACACTCCAGAGATAACTAGGGTTATACTTAAGAGGTGGATACTTTCTTTCTTTTTCTTTTTGGCGCTGTGGTTGGTAGCTTTCTCAATGTCGTCGGCTTGCGGTGGAATTCTGGATTGTCTCTGGGCGGACGGTCGTCATGCGCTTCGTGCAGTAAGACTTTGAGATGGTGGGAACTTGTGCCGATAGTGAGTTTTATCGCGTTAAAAGGGCGTTGTGCGCGATGCCACTCGAAAATTTCCATGCAATACCCAGCTATCGAAATATTAACGGGTTTAATATTTGCGACAATTTTCAATTTAGAATTTTCAATTTTCAATAAATTCATTCTGATTCTGGTTTTCTGTATTTATATTGTGATTACTATTTATGATTTGCGGCACAAGATTATTCCCGATGCTCTCGTCTATTTTTCGATTCTGTTGTCGGTTGTCGGTCGTTGGTTGTGGGTCGGTTCTACTCTCGACTTGCTTGCTGGGCCTATTCTCTTCGCCTTCTTTGCTTCCATCTGGTTGTTAAGCCGTGGCAAAGCGATGGGCTTTGGAGACGCCAAGCTCGGGCTTTCGATCGGTCTCTTGCTCGGTGCCAGTGCCGGCTTCTCGGCCATCACTCTCGCATTCTGGATAGGAGCCGTGTTTGGCATAATTTACATGATTTATTCCCATAAAAAGATTACAATAAAGAGTGAGATTCCATTCGCGCCATTCATGGTTCTCGGCGCGTGGCTAAGCATAATCTTAAACCTCGATCTCTTGCATGTCTCATTGTTCTAAAAATAAAAGTGGGTTTACCCTCATCGAACTGCTTGTTTCGATCACCATCGTTTCGATTATCCTCGGGGTCTTGGTCTGGAATCAACGCTCTTATACGGACACCGCGGCGCTCGCTAGTCTCGCTGACGACCTCTCTCTGACTGTTTCCCAGGCGCAGGCTTACGGTATAGCGGTGCGGGAGCTCACCATCGGTTCCTCCGACTTCACCGCTTCTTACGGGCTGACCTTGAGTCTCTTGGGTACTGGTTCCAACAGCGCCTATCTCTTCTTCGCTGATAGGAATGACAATGACTATTATGACGGGGCTTGGACCTGTCCAGTCGGGGGCGCCTCCGAGTGTCTGGAGAAGGTCAATATCCCGCATAGTAATTACATTGACTCCATTTGCGTGGTGGTAATCTCCGGCGCCGACCAATGTAATACCGCGAGTCGGATTGACATCCTCTTCGTTCGGCCAGAGACAGAGGCCAGGATGACCTTCTTCAATAGCTCGGGAGGAGTCTTCGTCCCTGCTAGTATGAAGGGAGTGAGAATCGTACTTAAGAGTCCAGCTGGCGCTACCCGCTCTGTCATTGTCTACAAAACAGGGCAGATATCGGTGCAATGAGATGAAAAATTTACAATTTACAATTTACAATTTTCAAAAAATTCGGGGATTTACTCTGATGGAACTCTTGATCGCCATCTCTGTCTTCGCTGTGATTATGACGCTCTCGATGGGCTCGATCGTGGGCGTCTTCGACGCCAATCGCAAATCTCGTTCGTTGAAGACGGTTATGAATAATCTCAATCTGGCGGTTGAGAGCATGTCGAAGGAAATGCGCTTTGGCGAGAATTATCATTGCGGCAGCGGCACTATCACCGTGCCGCAGAACTGTCCTTCGGGAGACACGCTTATGAGCTTCCTCTCTAGCGAGGGAGAGCAGATTACTTATCGACTAAGCGGAGCCAGTATCGAGAAGGAGGTCAATGGAGGTGGTTTCGTCCCCGTTACGGCTCCGGAGCTTGTTATAGATAATCTCGCTTTCTATACCTTGGGAGCCGGCACTAGTAATACTCTCCAGCCGAAAGTAGTTATCAATATCAAGAGCCATGCCGGCTCCGGTAAGGGTCGTTCTGACTTCACCATCGAGACTCTTGTTTCCCAGCGCACATTGGATATATGAAGAAAAATTTTCAATTTTCAATTTTCAATTTTCAAAAAGATCGTGGGTTCACGATTATAGAGAGTTTGGTGGCCATCACTATTTTGATTGTGGCTATTACCGGCACACTTAGCGCCGTTCAGTCCGGCATCTCCTCATACATATTTTCCAAGGATCAGATTATCGCCTTCTATCTGGCTCAGGAAGGCTTCGAGCAGATAAGAAATATCCGCGATGAGAATCGTCTCAAGAGTCTCGGCTGGCTCACCGGTATCTCGGCCAATGGCTCGGATCCATGCTACTTCGGCCAGGCCTGTATGGTTGATCCGGTGGCGAGTGCGGTGCCGACGCGTTGCACTAGTCCCGGTAGCTGTCCGCTCCTGAGGCAGAATGCTTCAACTGGTTTCTTCGGCTACAATGTTTCCTGGCCTGCCACTCAATTCAGAAGAGAGATCACCCTCTCTTCGGTCAATGCCGATGAGATCTCTATCACGGTTACCATCAATTGGTCGAAGGGTCTGGTCAGTAGGCAATTTAAGGCCCGTGAGAATCTTTTAAATTGGTAGTTCGACTATGCTGGTTCGATAAACTCACCATAAATCACTATAAATAATATGAAAAAAGGCTTCACACTCTTTATCGCGATGATTGTAACGGGGACACTCCTCCTGATCTCAACTGCTATCGTGGGGCTCGCAGTCAAACAAGCCTTCATCTCTGCTTCGGGGCGCGAATCCCAACAGGCTTTCTATGCTGCGGACACCGGCATGGAATGCGCTCTCTACTGGGATGTGAAAAATCCGACAGGCATAAGCGCCTTCGCCACTTCGACCGGCTCTACCATTTTCTGCAATAAGGACGCCAGTAACCAAAGTAATCAATGGGTGGTGGGAGGAAGCTCGGTCTCCACTATAAATAGGATCAACTTCCTGCCTGATCCCGCCTGCGCTATCGTGACGGTGACCAAGGCTGTTAATGGCAATACCACTATCGAATCTTTGGGTTACAATAGCTGTGATTCCGGTAACCCGCGCCGTGTCGAACGAGCGGTTAGAGCGAGTTACTAACCCCCTCTGCCTAAAGGCATCTCCCCCTTAGCAGGGGGCGAAAAGAAAAACAAGGAAACAGATATTAATTTATCAAATATGAAAATAGTCGTATTGAACGAATGTTTCTTAAACGAAGATCACATGAAGAGACTAAAATCTCTCGGAGAGGTGATTGTTTTTGATAACACCACGACAGAAGAGCAAGCTATTAAGAGATTGAAAGAAGTAGATGTAGCTATCTGGGATGGTTTTATCTGTCCACCGACAGCCAAAGTTCTCGAAACGGCCGATAAATTAAAACTCCTAGTCCTTCCTCATACTGGGTATTTTATGGTTGATTTGGAAACTGCGAATAAGAAAGATATCAAAGTTGCTAATGCTCCCGGATTTTCTAAACAAGCAGTAGCAGAGTTGGTTATTGGCCTTATGTTTGCGGTAAATAGAAAAATTCCCTTGATGGATAGAGACATGAGAGAGAATCCTTTTGAATCCGACCCGGGTAATGTTGAGCATCAGAACCGATATTGGGGATTTGATATCAAGGGTAAGACAATGGGAATCATTGGGCTAGGCAGAATTGGTTCGAAGGTCGCTGAATTAGCTTTGGGTTTAGGTATGAGTGTCATTGCTAATAATAGAAGTCCTAAGACGATGGATGGGGTAGAAATGGTCAGTAAGGAAGAAGTCCTCAAGAGAAGCGACGTGGTATCAATCAACGTTACTTCTGGAGCAGATACCAAGAATCTAATATCGCAAAAAGAATTAGATTTAATGAAACCCACCGCTATTCTCATAAATGTGGACCAAGGGCCGATGGTAGACACCGAAGCTCTTTACAATGCTTTAAAGGATAAAAAGATTGGAGGGGCAGGATTAGATCAAGTCGCAGGGCTTACAAAAGATCACCCAATTCTTAAATTAGATAACCTAGTGTTTACAGGACATGCCGGCTCTTCAACAAATGAATCTTTCAGAGTAAATCTTCCCGAGTTAGTAGTTTCCGCTGTTGAGGGATTCATCGCTGGCAGCCCAAAAAATATCGTAAACTGATATTTAAGATAATGAATAGACTCAATAATCTGCCGCCTCTTAAAGAGAGACGAGTTGAATTAAGGAAGAATCAAACCCCAGAAGAGGCTCTTTTATGGCAGAAACTTCGCCAGCGTAAACTAGGGCCAAAATTCAAACGCCAGCATTCCGTTGGTCCGTACATTTTAGATTTCTACTGCCCTGAAAGGAGGCTGGCAATCGAGCTTGATGGATTCCAGCACGTAGAGAATAAAGGCTATGACAAGGAAAGATCTAATTATTTATCAGATCTTGGCATTAAAGTTGTTCGTTTTTGGAACAGCGAGGTAAGTGATAATATTGATTTTGTCCTGAGTAAGATAAGTCTGGAGTTAAGCCTCCGCCCTGCAAAGGGGGAGGTGCTCGCAGAGCGGAGGGGGTAAATCAGTAATTATGTCTATTCCAAAGGAAATCATCGAAAGAGCAAAGAAACTGCGCGCTACCATTCTGCGTCATATTGAGCTTTACCATACTTACGATACACCAGAGATCTCCGACGAGGCTTACGACGCACTCATGCGTGAGTTAGAAGGGATCGAAGGGCGTTACCCGGAATTAGCTACCCCAGATTCTCCTACTCTGCGAGTCGGAGGACGGGTGCTGGAAAAGTTCGAGAAGGTGGAGCATGTGGTGCCTCAATGGTCTTTCAACGACGCCTTCAGCGAAGAAGACATCAGAGCTTTTGATGAGAGAGTGAGAAAGGCTCTCCCAGAGCCTTTCTCTTATATCGCCGAATTAAAGATTGATGGCTTGAAGGTGGTACTGACATACGAAAAAGGGATATTAAAGACGGCGGCCACCCGTGGCGACGGGCGAGTAGGGGAAGATGTCACTAATAATGTGAGTACTATCGAGTCTGTTCCTCTGAAACTGGCAGTGCCAGTTTCAGTCATTGCCGAAGGCGAGGTCTGGATGTCAAAGACCGTTTTTGACAAGATTAATAAGGAGCGAGAAAAGAAGGGTGAGGAACTTTTCGCCAACCCGAGAAATATTGCGGCCGGGTCACTCCGCCAGCTTGATCCCAAAGTTACCCGTGAACGTCAGCTTGATAATTTCGTTTATGATTTGGCGCAGATGGGTCAAAGGCTCGTACCACCAACTCAGGAAGAAGAACTAAAACTTCTAAAAGAACTCGGCTTCAAGGTCAATCCGCACTTTAAAAAATTCAAAGATATCGAAGGCGTGATTAGTTTTTGGAAATTATGGGCAAATAAGAAAGACAAAGAAGATTATCTCATCGACGGCATCGTAGTGAAGGTCAATGAGAAGGAGTATCAAGATGCGCTAGGTTACACCGGCAAGGCCCCGCGTTTCGGCATTGCTTTCAAATTTAAGGCTATGCAGGTCACGACTGTGGTCGAAGACATCACTCTTCAGCTCGGCCGTACGGGGGTGCTGACACCGGTGGCCATTTTAAGACCTGTCTCGGTGGCTGGCTCAACCGTCTCGCGCGCCACGCTTCACAATGAAGATGAGATCAGAAGGAAGGACATTCGCATAGGCGACACAGTAGTGCTTCAGAAAGCCGGCGATGTTATACCGGAAGTGGTACGGGTGGTAGTAGAGATGCGGACTGGCAGAGAGAAAATTTTTAAGTTTCCGAAAGACTTACCTAGAGACTTGTACGCGCAGCAGAAAAGAAAGCTTGAATATTTCGTATCGCGACGTAATTTCGATATTGACGGACTTGGGCACAAGATTATCGCTCAACTTATGGATGCGGGGATTATTTATAACTTTGACGACATCTTCACTTTGAAAAAGGGCGACTTGGAAACGCTCGAGCGCTGGGGTGAGAAGTCCATAGAGAATCTTTTAAACTCGATTGAGAAGGCTAGAAATGTAACATTCGCGCGCTTCATTGCTTCGCTTTCCATACCGCAAGTGGGCGAAGAAACCTCTCGGGACTTAGCAAATCACTTTGGTACACCAGAGCGAATTGCCCTGACAACTTTCGATGAACTGCAAAACATCGAAGGAGTTGGGCCGATTGTGGCGAAGGCTGTTACCGAATGGTTTAAAGATAAAGAGAATAAAAAACTTTTCGAAAGGCTTCTGAAGCAAGTGCATATTGAATCTGTTAAACACCGAGTGTTTAACACTAAACTATTGAGCATGAAGTTCGTACTCACCGGTACTTTGGAAAACATTGCGAGGGAAGAAGCCAAGGAGAAGATTCGGGAGTTAGGCGGCGAGATAAGCGAGTCGGTTTCTAAAAAGACTACCTATGTCGTGGCTGGTAGTGATCCTGGCGAAAAGTTGAAAAAGGCCGAGGAATTGGGGGTCAAGATTTTGAATGAAGCAGAGTTTTTTAAATTAATTGATAATAGATAGTAAGTAGGGTATAATATGGAAAGGAGGTACAAAGGACAGGCGTTTTCACCATTCTTATTCACATAGTTCCGTTCGGAGTTCGGTCAATGCACAAGAAGACGATAAAAGCGGCACACAATCCGTTGCCGCCTATCACCTGCGCACATTGTCTGAAGACGAAGCCGTACAGAAATCAAGCTCATTGTACGGAGTGTGGCAGGCCAATGGCAAGTGCGCTACTCCCACCACTAAAGGGGCTTCCACTCCCAGCGAAGAGTCGACCTCTGTCGCACCGACAGATCGTTGACTTGGCGACATTGTACGAAAGCAAAACTCCGCTTGACGTGTTCGCCACCGCGCGTTCGTATCTTCTCTCTTGAAGTGCTGAAGGACAGCTCGGGGTAGGACTGTTAGGCTATGCTTCAGTTTTTCAGGAAGTTGCTCTAGGGAGAGGATCCATACTTTTTCTCGGTCTTAACAGTCGGGAAGTCTGGTTCTCAACCGATAGCAGCGCCGGACGGTGGTGCCCAGCACTCCGTCCGGGTTTTTTTATGCCCGTTCGATTTACTCAGGGCACACTGAGCCTGTCGAAGTGTGTTAAAATACGTTTAATCATATGGATAAAGACAAGGTTTTAAGTTTGGCCAAATTGGCGAGGATAGAAATAAGCGATTCTGAAGCGGAAAATCTGTCGCATGAATTCGACACTATTTTGGGCTATGTTGGTGAAGTGAAAAGTATTAAAGCTAATAGCTTAAAGCTGACAGCTGACAGCTTTCCACTAAAGAATGTGATGCGGGGAGATGGAGAAGGTCATGAATCAGGAATTTATACTGAAAAGCTTCTTAGTGAAGCCCCGGCACGAGAAGGGAACTACATTAAAGTAAAGAAAATTCTGTGACCAAAGAAGAAATTATAACTAAGGACAAGGATATTCACGCATTTCTCGAAGTGTTTGATGGTTCGACTGCGCTCACCACAAGTGGACCTCTAAGTGGTAAGACTATTGCGATTAAAGATAATATTCTCTTTGAAGGGCACAAGGTAAGCGCGGGTTCTAAGATTCTAGAAAATTTTACGGCACCCTATGATGCAACTGTTATAAAGAAGTTAAAAGAAGCGGGGGCTGTAATTATCGGTAGGACAAATTGCGATGAGTTTGCCATGGGCAGTTCCACAGAGAACTCGGCTTATGGCGTGACCAAAAATCCACATGATTTGGAGCGTGTAGCAGGAGGAAGTTCGGGTGGTTCGGCTGCTGCGGTTGCTTCCGGTATGGCGGACCTTGCTCTTGGATCTGATACGGGAGGATCAATACGCCAGCCAGCCGCACTTTGCGGAGTGGTGGGGCTTAAGCCCACTTACGGCAGAGTTTCCCGCTACGGACTTATCGCCATGGCGTCTTCTTTCGACCAGATAGGGCCGTTTGGCAAATCAGTTTCTGATGTCGAAGCCGTTTATAATGTCATTAAAGGGGAGGATCCGATGGATAGTACTACACAAGAATTTCCAATTTCTAATTTTCAATTTTCAAAAAAAATCGGGATACCTAAAAATTTCGTAGAAAGTGAAGGCGTCAGTGAGGAAGTAAAGAAAAATTTTGCCGAGGCCATAGAAAAATTTAAGTCACTTGGTTATGAAATAAAAGAAATTGATTTGCCCAATATCCAGTATTCCTTGCCTGTGTATTACATCATTATGCCGGCGGAAGCTTCTTCGAACCTCGCGCGCTTTGACGGAGTAAAATACGGTCTGCACAAAGACGGAGAAAATATTATCGATGATTATTTCCAGACTCGGGGTGAGGGATTTGGGCTGGAAGTAAGGCGCAGAATTATCTTAGGCACTTACGTACTCTCGTCGGGATATTACGATGAATATTACGGCAAGGCCGTTGAAGCCCGTCGCCTGATAACTAGAGAATTGAGAAATTTATTTACAGAAGTTGATCTGATGCTCACACCTACTACACCATCGCCCGCTTGGAAAATAGGGGAGAAGAGCAAAAATCCGCTGGAGATGTATCTCGAAGATATTTTCACCGTGCATGCCAATATTAGCGGTTGCCCAGCTATTTCTCTACCATCCGGCTTTGCTGGTAAACTGCCACTCGGTATTGAACTGACAGCAGACTTGGGCAGAGAAGACAATTTATTTACCGCCGGCAAGGAATTCCTTAATGAGCCCTATTGAAAATTGTAAATTTTAAATTGATAATTAATACCTATGCCTCCAGATAAGAAAAAACTACCAGTCTCTCCAGGTGTCAGTCCAATGGAAGAACTGATCTTTGTTCTCGGTGGGTTATTACTCTTGGGCGTCATTCTTACCCAACTTACGTCTTATCTCGGATCTATCGGCTGGGGGACTTGGGAGACCAGCGGGACTAGAATACTCGACTCCTGGTTCTACCCATTTTGGCCGACATGGAAGATTATTGCTGTTGTTTTGACTGCCGTTTGCACCCCCTGGGCTATTTATAGCATTCGTAAAATCATCAAGATCGAAGAGGAGGAGCAGAAAATGTTTGGTTCGCCCAAAGAAGAGTCACTACTTGAAGAATTAACTGAAGACGCACCGAAGGAGAAGGAGAATGAGAAATGGGTGAAGGTGACGGAACACGCGCATTCCGAGAATCCTTCGGACTGGAGACTCGCTATCATCGAGGCTGATGTCATGCTCGAAGAAGCTTTACGTCTGGCTGGCTATCACGGCGACGGAGTAGGGGAGATGCTCAAGTCCGCTGAACCAGGGGACATGCAGAATCTTGACGTCGCTTGGGAAGCGCACAAGGTCAGGAATCGCATCGCGCATGATGGTAGCGACTTTCAATTAAACTCGCGCGAAACACGACGCACGATCGAGCTTTTCGAAGCAGTGCTAATAGAACTTGGGGTGATCTAGTGGCTTGCGTTGAGTTTATCGAAGTGTTGCGGGCGGGGAAAACTGAGACTGAGTAGTTTTCCATCAGTGTTGCGGGTGCCCGATTTGCACGGACGCCTACAGGTTATGAGCCTGTCGAGGTACTACTCCTCCAACCCGCTATATAAATACAACAAGGAAGAATTATACGCTTTTTCTTCCAAAAAGCAAGATTTTGTAATATAGTAACTTCGCTGTCCTTGTAAGCCTTCGGCTTTCTTGAACGGCACTCGGAGTCAATGAGTAAGCAAGCTTCCTCGTTACTCCTCGTTTGTCCAAGTCGACGTAGCTCAGGTAGTTAGAGCATAGCACTCATAAAGCTAAGGTCGAAGGTGCAAGTCCTTCCGTCGACACACTTCGATTGACTCAGTGCAGGCAAATTGATTAAGTGCTGAAAATCTGTTATTTTGTAACCTATTGCGGGTGTAGCTCAGCTGGTTAGAGCGCGTCCCTGTCACGGACGAGGCCGTGGGTTCAAGTCCCATCACTCGCGCAAAGCTAATAAAACACGGATTAGGTTCCGTGTTTTATTATGCTTTTGTGTGAATAATGTTGGGACTTGAAGCGCGGAGCCTGCGTAGGCAGGCGAGCGGGGGTCGCGAGCGGCTTCAGCAGAAGCCGACTTGTGACCAAGTCCCATCACTCACGCATCTGGTTAATTATTTGTAGGAATTTTTAATAAGTGTAATATGGGTTTTAGAAAGGAAGGGCGTATGTCTTTTGAAGGAACCTCACTTAGGATTATCCATTTCATAGATAATCCACCAGCTAATGCCATTATCCTGCGCTCCAATGGTTGGAGTGAAGGGTTAGGTGGAAGCTGGGTGAACCTCGAGTGCGGCCATTGTGGAGCTCAGTTCAATTGGCCACTGGATCGGCAGAACAAGTGGTTACCCAGTCGAAGGCATCTGAATTTCTGCCCCGGCTGCGGCAAAGCTATTGCTGGAGCAGAAATTCCACAGTGTGGTCATATACACACCGTGTCGAGTCCAACAGGAGCTCTCACGTTCCATTGCATTCTTTCTTTGGGCCATCCGACAACTCAAGACCACGAGGATGGCAGAGGGAGGAAATGGCAAGAAAGCTCGAGAGGCACTCAGACAACAGCACTCCCATCAAGCGCATGAAGTACGTAGTCGCCTACCTCTTTCAATGGGGTGGGCGGCTATTAATTTAGTTCTAACATCATCCACCCCGTAAAATCACTTCGTGATCACGGGGCAAGCTAGTCCGCGCACAGCTAGTTACCCAAGAAAATCATAGAATTGTCGAGGTCTGGGAGGGTATTTTTCTGCTAGAATGTCGGGCAATGGTTCGACCAGCTCACCATAAATGAAACCCTTACGTAGCTTATCCATAATGTTAAGTTTCCTCACTACTCTCGCGCTTGTCGCGAGTCCTCTTTTTTCTTATGCAGAGGTAGCGGAAGAAGTTAATGAGGTGATTGTCAAATACGAGCATACAGAAGAAATAAGCGTGATAGAAGTGCCGGAGGGGGTAGAGATAGAAGATGTGATCGACGCGATCGAAGCTAACCCGGCTGTCGAATACGCCGAGCCTAACTTTACCCGCAAACTTTTTGACCTCGGGATAAACGACCCTCAGGCCAATCTTCTGTGGGGGCACGAAATGATAGAGCTGGCTGAAGCATGGCAATTGGGCACAGGTACTCAAGATGTGTCGGTAGCCGTCATAGATACAGGAGTTTTGTACACTCACCCTGACTTAAGTGGCTCTATGTGGGATAGTCCAAGCTGTTTAAATGAAAACGCTTCAACCACTACTTGTATCTATGGTTATGACATTGTCGACAATGACTCAGATCCATTACCCACACACTTTCACGGTACACACGTTGCTGGTATTGTTGCGGCGACTAGAAATAATAATCTAGGAGTAGCTGGTGTCGCTCCGCGAGCCAAAATCATGGCCCTACGTATCTTCGGTGCTAATAACGAAGCAAGTGTTGATGACGAAGTTCGCGCCATCGATTTCGCCATACAAAATGGCATCAAGATTATCAACGCCAGTTATGGCGGTAGCGCTTCATCTACTGCCGAGTATGAGGCCATCAAAAGATTTCGCGATGCCGGTGGTATTTTTATCGCGGCGGCTGGCAATGAATCTCGAAATAGTGATGGCGGAACTCATAATTACCCCTCCGACTATGATCTGGAGAACATAATCTCTGTGGCCGCCACAGATCAGAATGATGGTCTCGCTTCATTCTCAAACTGGGGCGCCACTTCAGTAGATGTCGGAGCACCCGGTATCGCTATTCGTAGTACGGTTTTGAATGATGATTATGCGGATGTTAGCGGTACATCTATGGCGACGCCATATGTGGCTGGTTTAGTCGCGCTTCTCTGGAGTACAGAGCCGAGTCTAACCTATGCAGAAGTAAGAGAAAGGATAGTCGCGAGAGGGGATGCAATTGCATCGCTCGCTGGCAAGACTGTGACCGGCAGGCGAGTCAATGCTTATAACACTCTATCAACTACTACTCCAGTTGCAGTCTTGAGTAATCTTCCTGATACAACAGATGTCTCAGCTGTGCCGGGGATTAACGTGACAGTTTCCGGCAATGACGTGAGTTCCTACAAATACAAACTTGATAGTGCAGATTGGAGCGCCACCACTTCTATCAGTACGGCTATCACGGCTGACAATTTACTAAATGCCACCCACACTCTTTCTGTTATCGCCGGTACTTCGTGGGGCTTATGGCAATTAGAGGCTTCTTCTACTGACTACGCTTGGGCAGTCAATGATACGACTGCGTCAGATATCACCGGACTTAGTAACGATCTAACGGAAAGGACAGAAAAAACTTGGAGCTGGTCATCAGGTGATACCTCCGCCACCTTCCGCTTCGAAGTAAGCGCTTCTTCAACTCCGGAAACTCTGGGCGGAGCATCTTATGGAACGGCCACCAGCACCAGCACCACTTCTCCTTTGGGAACCGTCTATATTCATGTCCAGGCTAAAGATAATAATGGTAATGAGAGCGCTACGGCCACAGTTTCTGCGGTATTGGTAGCACCTGCTCCAGAGCCAGAGCCTCCTTCTTCCGGCGGAGGGGGAGGTGGCGGAGGCGGTGGAGGTGGGGGCGGTGGTGGTGGTGGAAACACCGCGACCATATCGCTTAAGGCCGGCGATATTAACAGCGATAGTAAGGTAGATTTACTCGACTTCAACTCACTCATGATTAATTGGAATAGCCGTTCAAATGCTTTCCTCGACTTTAACAGCCTTATGATAAACTGGACCACCTAGCATGAAAAACTCGAATATCGAATATCGAAATCCGAAACAAATTGGAATTTTAAAAATTCTAATTTTGATATTGTTTAGTGTTTGGTGCTTCGGATTTGGTGCTTCCGCGTACGCGGCCACTGTTTCTACTTCACCAACCTCTGTCACGCTTAGCCCGGGGCAGAGCGTTACTCTGACCATCATCGTTGATCCACAGGGTACTGCTTATACCGCTAAGGTGGCTCTCTCATTTCCACCGAACTTGCTCTCGGTTTCTGCCTTCTCCCAAGCTTCTGGCTGGATACCTTTGAGCCAGCCCGGCTATGACTCGGTCGATAATTCTTCCGGCTCGATGATCAAGACTGGAGGTGCTACTGGGGGATTCTCATCTCCGAAAGTTTTCGGTACCGTGACGTTCACCAGTTTGGCTGCCGGTACAGCTAATATTAATGTGACAGGAGCGACTCAGGTATTAAACGCCTCTAATCAGAATACTTTTACTGCTGGAGGGCAGACTGTCGTCAATATTTCTTCTCCCGCACCAGCTCCTAGTGTGACACCATCTCCGACACCCGCTCCGAATACCAATAAGACCCAGACTTCTCCGGTGAGGAATCTGATGCAAACAACTCCAGCCCCAGCTACGACTGCCGCTACCACTACTGTGTCAGCTACTTCTACTGAAACAGCAGTTGTCGAGAATTCTGAATTGGTCGCGCAGGCTTCTTCAGCCGAAAATTTACCCTCTCTGTTAAGCGTCTTTATCCCGCTCATGACTCTTGTGGCAGGCTTCTTTCTCGGTCGGCGTTTGAAGGTTTGAATCTCTTAGGGCTGAAAGTTTCCCCTCCATGCTACGTTTCTATAGTTGAGGTTAATTAAAATTAATTCAAAAATATGTCAGAAAACAACGGAAATAGCGGTAGCGGCAGTGCGACGACTGTGCTCGTCTCGGTCATCATAGTAGTCATCATTGGCGTCGCATTCTACTTCGGTTTCGCCCGGGGCAACTGGGGAAATACTGGGGGAGACGGAATCAATGTCGACGTCACTTTGCCCGAAGGCAG
>JAUSGP010000020.1 GCA_030674415.1 bacterium
CCAGTTTTAATCCCAACATTGGTCGAGTAATCCCCCATCTTCAGATCGGTCGGATGCTCTACAACAAATTCTCCCGTTTCTATGCCGAGAGAAATCAGGGCTTCTGTTATCGATTTTTCTATTTCTTCTTTTATCACCCTCTCAATATCTTATCAATCTTTCGGGCAATCTTAATCATATCCTTTTCTTTCTTGCCACGAGTCGTTTCGGCCGCGGTACCTAGGCGAATACCAGACGGATCGAATGGTGAGCGAGTCTCTCCTGGAATAGTATTTTTATTCACTATAATTCCTGCTTTCTCAAGCTTGGCTTCCGCCTCTTTGCCCGGCAAACCCTTACCATCCATCCAAGTATCGACCAGAAGCAGGTTTGATTCTGTACCGCCTGAGACAATACGCCAACCCAATCTCCCTAATTCCTTCGCCAGAGTCTGGCAATTTTTCACGATTTGCTGGGCATACTTCTTGAAAGCAGGCCGGGTCGCCTCTGCCAAGGCTACGGCGACCGAAGCAATCTGACCCATGTGCGGGCCGCCCTGAAGGCCTGGGAAAATGGCCTTATCGATAAGAGTAGAAATATCTTTCTCTCCTAGCATTTTATCTTTCCTGGAAAAGATGATGGCGCTTCTCGGCCCGCGCAGAGTCTTATGCGTGGTGGTAGTCACCACATCAGCATATTTGAATGGCGAATTATAGATGCCCCCCGCCACCAACCCGGCGAAGTGTGACATGTCTACCATGAGCATCGCTCCACTCGCATCAGCAATTTCTCGAAACTTTTTGAAATCAACCATTCTAGGATATGCAGTAAAGCCAGCCACAATCAAATTTGGCTTCTCTTTTACCGCGAGAACTTTTAAATCTTTGTAATCAAGTCTTTCTGTTTTGGAATCAACCCCGAATGGCACCTGTTGCCAAGCTTTACCTGTCATAGAAACTTTCTGCCCGTGAGTAAGGTGGCCACCAGCGGTCAATGTCATACCCATAATCTTGCCTCCCAGTGGAACGAGCGCCAGATAAACCGCAAGATTGGCTGGGGAGCCAGAATGTGGTTGCACGTTTACACTCCACAACTTTTCCGTGAGACTGAAAGCGGTTCTCGCTCTTTTCTGACAGAGAATTTCCAGCTCGTCGGTAAAAGGATTACCTCCATAATATCTCTTGTGCGGATAGCCTTCCGAATATTTATTGTCGAAGATAGAACCTAGAGCCTGCAAAACATCCGCAGAAACATAATTCTCTGAAGGAATAAGGTTAATGACGCTCTTCTGCCTCTTGGTTTCTTTTTCTATAAGCTTCTGAATTTGTTTATCTTTCATTTTAAAATTATTTCATCTTTAGCCTCATGGTCACAGTCTTGTAAACCTTCTCATGCACCCCTTCTGGAAGCATGCAAACTTTTCCCTTACAGCATTCGATCTTCTCCCAATTCTTACTGCTCTTCTCAAGCTCCAAAGCTGTATTGCGGGAAATCTTCAAATGCATGAGGTTATCCTCCGCCACATCTTTTTTGCCCCTTAAGTACTTTTTCTTTCTCTGAGCCACTTTTTTCTTAAGCCATTCACGACTGACTTCATATGGCACATCAAGATAAACGACCAGATCGGGTCTTGGTATCCCGAAAATTTTATGTTCCATAGTGTCAAGCCATTTCAGAAACTCTTTGCGTTTTACAGAACTTTTTATCTTACCCCCTTGGTGTATTTGATTGGCACTGACATAGCGATCGATAATAACCACAAAGCCATCTTCAAGCCATCGCTTAATATCCGAACTCGCCTCAAATCTGTCTGCCGCATACAAGACTGACGCTAATCTGGGATCAACTTGGATAAAATCGCCATACTTTCCAGAGAGATATTCGCCGATCAATCCACCAAAGAAGTTGTCGTAGTAACGAGGAAAATCTATAGACTTCACTTTCACCCCTTCTTTCTCCAGTCTTTTCTTAAGAAGAGCTACTTGAGTGGCTTTGCCGGAACCATCAATGCCGTCTATTACCACCAATTTCCCTTTTTTTAACTTCATTAATGGTTCAATTTTTAGTTTACTTAGGCCCATAGTAAAATAAACAAATTCCCTTTACAATAGACCGAACAGAAAAAAGTATGCCCAAAATCCAGGAACTGAAGCATATACGCCGCGCCACTCCAAGTGGAGCAAAAATTATCGTACTTGACACTGGGGCGCTGTTATCGCCAGAAGATATTGCCATGATTCAAGCCCTTCATTCCCGCTCTACACGCGGACTAGACGGACATCTTGAAGTGCTTAATAAGAGAGGTGGGTCTGGAGATTTTATGGATATGTACTACGTAGGCTATGGAGATAAATCAATCGGTGATTGCGGCACCACTACCATATTTATCGAGGGAGTCTCTATGTTGGTAGCAAAAGCCATACAACATTGGCCTCTCTATAATGGACAAGAATCCTCTACCCGGTATATTGATTTCGCCACACAACCATTTATAGATCCTGTGGGTACAAAAAAATCCAAAGCTATTCTGGAGAAATGGAGATCATTTTATATCAAGGCGACACCACAGCTCATTGAAGCTCTTACAAAAGAATTCCCCAGACAAAATGGCGAGGATGAGAAAATATACGCAAAAGCTATTAAAGCCCGGGCTTTCGACATTATCAGAGGATTTCTTCCCGCAGGATCTTCCACAAATATTTCTTGGCATACCAATTTGCGCCAAGGAGCGGACAATCTAATGCTCCTACGCCATCATCCATTGGAAGAGGTACGAGAAGTAGCAGAAGCAATAGAAGACGCTCTTAAAGAAGCGCACCCCCACTCTTTCAGGCAAAAACTCTATCCGAATACAGAGACTTACAATAAATCTTGGGTGAGCAATGATTATTATTTCGATCCGAAAAAGTGGAGTGAATTCGCTTGTCGTACGGATCGCTTAAACAAAAGGATGATGGGGGAATTCAAAAAGATCATGCAAACTAGGCCGGTAAAGACGGAGCCTCCAAGAATGATACGCAAATGCGGGGTGATCGAGTTTGATTTCTTGCTCGATTTCGGGTCTTTCCGCGATCTCCAACGTCACCGCGCAGTAATTCAAGAGATGCCATTGCTCAGCGAGCGATTTGACTTTGAACCATGGTATTTAAAACAGTTACCTAAAAATCTGCAGAAAGAAGCAATAAGATTATTGAAGGACCAAAAACAGAATACAAATCAACTTAAGATTTCAAAAGTGGACAGACAGTATTATTTACCTATGGGGTACAGGGTTCCCAATGAAATAGAGGGTGATCTCAAGGCCCTAATGTGGCTTATTGAGTTGAGAGTCACCAGATTTGTCCACCCGACACTTCGTCACAAGGTTCAGCAGATGGCCAAGATACTGAATAAGAAATATGGGGACTTAGGATTTGTGCTTCATCTAGATAAAGATCCAGATCGATTTGACATCAAGCGTGGGTCTCATGATATTGTTGAGAAAACTTAAGAATCCCAACCATGGCATTAAGCGACAAAGACATACTGAAGCATAAAGAACTCGGAAACATCGTAATAGAACCGTTTAATCGTATAAATCTTGCAACATCGAGCTATGACGTGCGCTTGGGAGAATGGTACTTTCGTGAACAAAGGCAGAACTTCGATGTTTATAATCCCTACAACAAAAACCAAACAGACAAAGTCTGGGGCACCAAACCTCGCCAAGCCGATCTAGCCAAGCACATCCTGAAAGACTTTGACTTTAAAGGCATTGCCCCTACCGACAAAGTAATTCTTATATCCCCAGGGGAAACCATTCTTGCCCACACTGAAGAATTCCTCGGGGGAAGGAACGAAGTAACCACTATGATGAAAGCGCGATCCTCGATGGGTAGAAACTTCATAGAGGTCTGTAAGTGCGCCGGATGGGGAGACGTAGGCTACACCAATCGATGGACCATGGAGATCACCAACAATTCTCGCTTTTATACTATTCCCCTAGTAGTAGGCAGGAGGATAGCCCAAATAGTCTTTTTCCATGTAGGGCCAGTGCTTGAAAAGGATTACACCAATGCGGGCAAATACCAAAAAACGACTGACATCAAAAAGATAAAGAAAGAATGGAGTCCCCTCTCGATGCTGCCAAAGCTCTACAAAGACCCAGAGATTAAAAAATAGCCTTTGATAAATTAAAACGTCCCGCGTAACCTGCTTCGCAGATCACGCGGGACTGTCGAGATGGATCACGCCGCTTGCGTGTTGAGATCATTCATGAACTGAGAGACCATCGGGACGACATCCAGCAGACTATCGTACCGAGAAAACCGGTAGCGCTGGTTCCGATCGCAACAGGCACCGATGGGCAACCTCGATACCTTGGCCTCCCGGTGAGCTACCGCGAGCGTTGGCTTGCCATGCTTCTCGACCGCGACGCCGATCTCCCAGCCGAGCCCGATTGATGGTAGATCGCAGACCGCCAAGAAAAACTCACACTCGGCCACGCACTTGTGGATGTCAGTCTCATACACGTCGGTCGCAGTTCCTGCCACGACGCCGACGAAGTCGGCTACTTCGTGCCCCTCAAGCCGCAGTTGAGCCTTGAGGGCTTCCACCTCTCTTACGAACTCTTCTGGCGCCTGAGTAAGTGCGCAACCTACGTAAATCTTCGCCATGTAAATACTCCCCAGAGCATATGCCCTGAAATACAGCCGAGTGACTCTACCCACAGTCTACTGACTTGGCATCCAAAAGCAAAGCCTCGCGAGTGCGGGGCTTTGCTGAACATCTTTATTAAAATCTACTTCACATCCACTCACTCATACTTTTCTGCTGAAAAGTTGCGCGGGCCCGCCTCGACGCCTACGCGTCTCCGGCCGGTGGACGTTCTTATTTCACGTCCACCCCCATTGATCTCGCAGTACCAGCGATAATCTTCATGGCTTGTTCCACGTCGTTGGCATTCAAATCAACCATCTTCTTCTCCGCGATTTCTTTGACTTGAGACTTGGAGAGCGTGCCAATCTTAGTGGTATTAGGGGTACCT
>JAUSGP010000029.1 GCA_030674415.1 bacterium
TATCAACTTTCTCCTGATGGAGAGCGTCTACGGAGATAGGAATCACGAGAGTAAAGAGGTGAGGGATGAGAAGTTCGAGAGAGTAGTGAGAGAGTCCATTGAGCGTGGCGGAACCCTACTTATCCCAGCCTTCTCGCTTGAACGTACGCAGGTCATGCTTTATGAACTTGATAATCTTTTTGAATCCAAGAAACTTCCTTCGGTACCGGTCTTTCTCGATTCGCCGCTTGCGATTAAGGTGACTGAAATCTATGAGAGAGTCTCGACTCTCTTTAACCAAGAGAGTCGAGCAGAACTCAAGCGTGGTGATGACCTTTTCAAATTTGAGAAACTGCGTAAGACTGCGGAGGTGCGCGACTCGCGCGAAATCGCCAATATTTCTGGGCCGAAGATTATCATCGCCGGCTCCGGCATGTCTACCGCCGGCAGAATTCTCTATCACGAAGAAATGTTTCTACCGGACCCTAACTCCACTATTCTTCTCGCTGGTTATCAGGCTGCCGGTACTCTAGGTCGCCAAATCGCCGACGGTGCCAAGTCTATCGTCATCGATGGCCGTCCGGTCGAAGTACGAGCTAGGGTGGAGAAGATTGATGGCTTCTCGGCGCATGCGGATTCAAATGCATTAGTTGATTTTGTTTCTCATAGCGCCAAGACTTTAAAAAAAGTTTTCGTAGCCATGGGCGAGCCGAAGTCAGCGATCTTCCTCGCGCAACGCTTGCGTGATGAATTAGATGTGGATGCTGTGGTGGCCGAGAAGGGGAAGAGTTACGAACTGGATTTATAAGGAGAAAACCGCCCTATGTAGGGCGGTTTTCTCTTGGAGCCGAAGATTCAAAAGCCCAAGACTTGGTATGTATATAGACTATCAAACAGGCGTTTTCTGTCAAGCTACCTATGAACAGGAAGCCGGTAGAGGGGATCGAACCCTCGGCTCCAAGAATACCAAGTCTTGGGCCAGTCCAACTTACCGGCTAAGTATATTGTAACAAAATTTTTGCTGTATTTATGGTGTAGACTTAAGCAATGGAACCAATATCTCCGCAACCACAGCCGATTGATCCACTGATGCCCCGCCAGACATTTGAGCCAAAGCGTTCTTTATTAAAATATCTTGGCGTAGTTTTGGGCATGCTGGTTGTCGCAGGAACTGTTTATTTAACTTTACGGGAGAGTTCAATGCCACCTATAACTGTCGAGGATATTTCAAGTTGGAAGACTTATAGAAATGAAAAGTGTGGTTATGAAATCAAATATCCACCCGAATGGGCCACCATGATGCCGGAGGGATGCAGCATAGGTCTAGCATCTCTGGAGCGGCAAGCAGCTTATGAGAGGTTTGTAGAGAATAAAACCGAAGGTGATATTCAAATTTCAAGCGCCTCAGTTTACGTGACTGATTGGACTAAGCCTCTCGATGAGATCGAGCTCTATGGGAAACGCAAGATAAACTTCCTTTCACAGCCGGCATATGAAGGATTTTATTCAGGGCTAGCAGATTTTTATGTAGTTGCCGCCATACGTAATAGTAAACTATATATAATTTATCTCGAAGGTGGTGCGATTTTGCATAGTTCCGGTCCATTTGAGAAAACACTGTCTCCTTTTCAAGAGCAAATTCTCTCCACTTTTAAGTTTTTTGAGCCCATTCCGGCAGATTGGAAGATTTATAATGGTGATAATGTTGGCGTGGAGTTTAAGTACCCAAGCGATTTTTATCTAGAAGATCAAAAATCGAATATTTCAGCAAAGTCTCTACCCTGTAAATCTGTTAATAGTGGGGGAGGCAAATGGACAAAGGATTGTTTGGCTTATAATTTATTAGTTCAAAATAATAAAATAACTGGAGGGCCTACGGAATCAATTCAAATTAACGGTTACTCTGCCGAAAAGATGGAGATGAATGGTGGTTTATGGGAAGACGGCGATCAGATTTTGGTCCAGTTTCAAAAAGAGGGGATATGGTATATAAGCACCATCACTTTTCATATAGAAAATAAATCGGAAGCTGATAATCTCTTTAATAAAATACTCTCCACCTTTAAATTCACAAAGTAAAAATCCGGCTCAAGCCGGATTTTTACTTAACTGCTTCGAGAATCTTTATGAAAGTCTCTGGGTGATACTCAGCGAGAGTGGCGAGGATTTTACGGTCTAGAGCGACATTTGCCTTCTTGAGCATCGGGATGAACTTGGAGTATGAAGTGCCGTTTTGTTTGAGGAGCGCTGCCATGCGGACGTTCCAGAGTCGACGGAAGTCGCCCTTCTTATCTTTGCGGTGAGCAAATGAGTAAGTTCCAGCGTGGAAGATAGCTTCATTGGCCTGGCGCTCCTTGGTGCCGCGGCCGTGCTTGTAGCCTTTAACCTTGCGGAGGATATTCTTCCGGCTCTTGAGAGCATTTGTTCCTTTCTTAACTCTTGTCATGGGATTATTTGATATTGACCAGGAATTGAGACCTTTCCTTGTTGCTCATATGGAACTCGCTGTTTCTACCTTTAGCTCCTTTGGCGCCGTGGCGTTCCTTAGAATTGAAATGGTTCTGCCCGGAGTGACGCGTCAAAAGCTTGCCTTTCTTGGTTATTTTGATGCGCTTGGCGTAGGACTTGTTCGTTTTGGCTCCCATATTAGTTAGCTGTCAGCTTATAGCTTTTAGCTGTTAGCAGGGTTCAATACTACTTATTATTAAGAAATTGTCTAGCATCTAAGCTAATAGCTAGTAGCTTACAGCTGGAAGCTACCTTAGGCCCGTTCGATAATGACCGTCATTCCCTTGGGGCTCTTCTTGGCTGAATCGGCGATTTTGTATTCAACGGAGACGAACTTGAGCATGCGGTCTATGCGCTCTTTGAGGAACTTCTCGTCCAGATACTTGGCTCTGCCTGGGAGGAAGAGGTCTACCTTGACACGGTTACCCTCGCCGAGCCATTCGGAAGTCTTCTTGGCCTTGAGAGCGAGGTCATGGTCCCCGGTGCCCAATTTGACCTGCACGGTCTTAATCTCGGTGGAGTGTGACTTCTTGGCGAGCTTACTTTTCTTGTTCTCTTCGTAGAGATACTTGCCAAAGTCGGCGATCTTGGCTACTGGGGGAGTAGCACCAGCGGAGATCTCTATTAGGTCAAAGCCTAATTCGTCGCTCTTCTTAAGCGCCTCTTCTAGGGTTAAAACTCCGTAATTTTCTCCCTTTGGACCGATGACGCGCAGTTCACGCGCCGAGATTTGCTGATTAATGCGAGGTTGTGGCAACTCTGTGTATAACTAATTGTTGCGAGTATTATACACTATTAACTGATGGAGTACAAACATAATCCGCCGACCCTCGCCGAGCTTAGGCAGTCGAGGCAGCCGGTCAAGCATGCTCATAAGGAAGCCAGAATGAATTTCTCTCCTTTGGAGAAATTCGCTCTTTCAATCACCCGCTCCGTGGGTACCATGGGATTCTTTTTTATTCTGATGCTTTGGACCATAGGGTGGCTTATCTGGAACACTACGGCCCCTCTATCCTTGCGTTTCGACCCGGCCCCGGCCTTCGTCATCTGGCTCTTTGCTTCCAACGTGCTTCAGCTGGTGTTACTGCCGCTCATTATGGTCGGGCAGAATCTAGAAGGGAAGTTCGCAGAGCAGCGCGCCCAGGCTGATTTCGATATCAATAAGAAAGCCGAGCATGAAGTCGAGGTGGTCATAGCGCATCTAGAGAATCAGAATGAGCTCTTACTGGAACTGGTCCGCAAGATTGACAGGAGTTAAGATTATATTTAAGGTATTAAAATATTGATATGAATAAACAAAAAGAAATAATCATCGGTATTGTGAGTCTGGCAATTTTATTAGGAGTCATTTACTTTTTTGTTACTCGGGGTGACGGGGACACAGTTCTGGATGCCGAAGCTGATGCAGCTCTCAAGGCCGAGACTGATAAGCTGAATCCGTTCAATCAAGAGGAATCCACCAATCCTTTCGAAGAATCCACCAATCCTTATGAGAATATTAAGACTAATCCATTCGAATAATGAAAAAATATTTTATATTTATTGTAGCACTCTTAGTGGTTGGTAGTGGGTCGTGGGTAAGTGCACAAGAAGCGTTCGTCGGCCCTGGGGGATGTACGAGTAAGGAAGAATGCCGAACTTATTGCGATGAAGATTCTCATAAGGAAGAGTGTCTGAATTTCGCCGTTGAAAATGGAATGATGACCGAGGAGGAAGCGGACAAGGCTAGGAAATTCATGAACCAGACAGGTCCCGGGGGTTGCCAGGGAGAAGAATGTCGAACTTATTGCGAAGATAGAGCTCATCGCGAAGAATGTTTAAACTTTGCCGAGAAGAACGGTTTTATCAGCAAGGAGGAGGCGGCTAAAATGAGAAAGTTCCAGGCCATTGAAGCTGAAGGTGGCCCGGGAGGCTGTAAGAGGGAAGAGTGTCGTACTTATTGTGACGAAGTTTCTCATCGTGAAGAGTGCTTCAAATTCGCTAAGGAGAAGGGTTTAATTTCGGAAGAAGAAGTAGAACATTTTGAGCAAGGTCAGAAAATTTTGGAGAAGATCAAAGAGTCTGGTGGTCCGGGAGGTTGTCGGGGGGAAGAAGAATGTCACAGCTTCTGTTCCGATCCGGCCAATGTCGAGGAGTGTGTCACTTTCGCCGGGAAGAATGCCGGTTTGGGTGAAGGTGAGGCCAGGAGAATGCTTGAAGAGTTTAAGAATCATAAGGATCAAATAGAACAAATGAGACAGATGCGACCAGATAGAAAAAGGCCGGAAGGCACATTCAAATCCGATTTCGGTGATGGGGAATTTAAAGACGGCGAATTCCAGAAAAATTTTCAGCAGGTTCCAGAGCAATTCAGAGACCAGAGAAATCCGGAGCGACCGCTGACTGAAGAAGAGATGAAAAAAATTCAGGAGAAATACAGAGAGAATGCCGAGAAATATCGCGGACAGATGCTTCCGCAGGGCGCTATGCCGGAAGAGATGCGAGCAAGAATGCAGGTGCCGGAGGGCGAGCGCATGCAGTATGACAATTTCCGTCCGGAGAATTTTACCCCGCCTAATTCAGGCGGGGCGACAATGCCACCGCCGACAGGCGGGGGAATGATGCCTCCTCCCATGCCTACAAGTATGCCGACCACTTTTTCTCCAGATTCTGGTCAGATGATGCCACCACCAACAAATATGCCGATGCCTCCATCGAGTGAACCAATGCCGACAAGTTACGATCATTCGCGCTCCTTTCTCTCGAATGGCCTCTCCGCCTTCCTCGCACCGTTTAGGAAATAAATACTAAAAAAAAGAGTATCATTATAGTAGGCAAGTTCTCACACTCTGGAGGCATTGATGTCAGAAGGTCTGAATCGAATCGGTCGTAAGCCTGCTGGCTATTGGGCTCTAGCGGCGGCGAAGGTAGCAGAGGATATTAGGCTCGGTATCCCTACTTTGCCGAGCCCGATGGAGGTTCATCCCGCATACTGGCGCGATATGAAGCAGTTTTTCACGGATGTGATGCACACTTTCGAAGGATCGCGCGGCCCCTGTCAGGATTCCTATCGGCTGGCCCTGCGAGCTCTGGGTTTCTGTCTCGACAACCCGCTTCTTGTCGTTGAAGGCAAGGTGGTTGGGATTGGGACGCTCGAGGAAGCAGACACCAAGCTCGCAGCGCTCACGGAGCGTTTCTACGAGCAACAGAGCATCGACCCAGAGGAATGGAAAGAACTGGCGGGTTTCCTCGAGAGAGTGAAATTCCTCGATGAGACCGACATGCTCGTTCTGTCTAGGGACCGTTTCATTCCCGGTTCTCGCTCTAGACTCCACTAGTCCCTGCCACACGGCGCCCCGATATATATATCGGGGCGCCGTAAAACTTTATAAAAGCAAAACCTCAAAAATCACCCGTTGGGTGATTTTTGGATTAGGCGGTTTTGCGAAGTGGTGGAGGTGGCGGGAATGAGCCCGCGTGCATAAGAGTGTCTTGGACGAATCTTGCAGGCTTAGAATGATTTTTCCGCCAGTGGGCGGATCTCGAACCTCTTGCTATAAATCAAACAAAACGCAAGAAGTTCAAAGCTCTGTGTTTGGCCCCAGCATGAGCAACGCTAGAGTTACAGTCCCGCAAATAAAGCGTCTACTACATTTGTACCGGACGGCAAATGTAATATCGTTCGCTTAGGCGAGCTTATTAAGCCCGAACGTAAGCGAAAACAAAGTCGTTCGCCGTAAAATACGGAGAAACAATTGACTTTGCCCGTGCGACAATAGAGTCTGCACTTAAATGGTCTAACAGTTTTAAGAGTTATTAGAGCTCTGCCTGCCACGAACAAGACATTTCTTATGTCGAAGCTGACACCCCCGTATGAATATTTACAATGAACGTTTCAGGTCTCGCTCAACATCGCGCTTTTTGATCGCTTGACGTTTGTCGAACTTCTTCTTGCCTCTAGCGATGGCGATGTCTATCTTCACGAACCTGCCTTTATTATACACCGATAGAGGCACTATTGTCAATCCTTTGGTGGCTTCGGCCACTCTCAATTCCTCGAGCTCCGCCTTGCTTAAGAGAAGCTTTCTGGCTCTGGTCGCGTCATACTCTGTGGGCGCATTCTTAGGCTGATAGGCTGGGATGTCCGCTCCGACCAGGAAGGCCTCACCACCTCGAGCTATAACAAACGCTCCGCGCAAACTTATCTTACCTTCGCGTACACTCTTTACCTCCAAGCCTAATAGCTCAAGCCCTGCAGTGAAGCGCTTGAGAATCTCGTAATCGAAAAAGGCTTTGGAATTGTCTGCATACTTACTCATAAGTGAATAATAGCAAAATTGAGGCATTGAATATATAATCGGCATATGAGAGACAAAATGACGGATCAACTCAAAAAGACGAAGAAAATTATCATCTCTAAAACTTCGAAGAAAGGAGGAGGGCCGCCTGGCCGAGGGTTACTCGGCCAGGCTCTCCTCGCCTTGATTGTTTTCTTGGTACTAGCGAGTGCTTACTCGCTCTTCTCCGGCATCTCGAAAAAGGTAGAGGAAATTTCGCTTTCGGAACTGGCTTCGCAGATATCGGCCGGTCAGATTTCAGAAATTACGGTCAATGGCGACGAGCTCGGTATCACTTACGCAGACGGCACCAAGAAAGTTTCCAAGAAAGAGGCCGGCACTGCGCTGACCACGACACTTAAGAATTATGAAGTGCCGGTGGAAGCGCTCTCGAAGGTCAAGGTGGAGGTGGAGAATAATCAGGGTTTCCTCTTCTGGTTCGGTTCTTTGGCACCCATTATCCTGCCTATTTTATTTATCATCTTTGTCCTCTGGTTTCTTTCTCGGCAGGTCAAGGGCGCCGGCATGCAAGCCTTCTCCTTCGGCCAGTCGAAGGCACGGCTCACCAATCCAAATGACGCGAAGAGCCGGGTGACATTTAAAGATGTGGCCGGCGCCCGCGAGGCCAAGGAGGAACTCCGCGAGATTGTCGACTTTTTGAAAAATCCGAAAAAGTTCCTCGACATCGGGGCGAGGATACCGAAAGGCATTCTCCTCATGGGCGCGCCTGGTACCGGTAAAACCTTGCTAGCAAGGGCGGTAGCAGGGGAGGCAGGAGTGTCCTTCTTCTCCATCTCTGGATCGGAATTCGTCGAGATGTTCGTCGGTGTCGGCGCTTCGCGCGTGCGTGACCTCTTCGATATGGCCAAGAAGGCGTCGCCGGCTATCATCTTCGTCGACGAGATTGACGCGGTCGGGCGAGTGCGTGGCGCAGGTGTTGGTGGTGGCAATGACGAGCGCGAACAGACTTTGAATCAAATCCTGGTCGAGATGGACGGCTTCGAACCCAATGAGAAGGTCATCGTCATGGCGGCCACCAACAGGCCAGATGTTCTCGACCCGGCGCTCCTCCGCCCGGGCCGTTTCGACCGCCGGGTGACACTTGATATGCCTGACCGTCGCGACCGCGAGGAGATTCTCGCTATTCATGCACGTAAAAAGCCATTTGCCGAGGACGTTAACTTACCTTTGATCGCGGAGCGCACTCCGGGCTTCTCCGGTGCCGACCTATCCTCACTTATGAACGAGGGAGCCATTCTTGCTGCTCGCGAGAACCGCATTACCATCGCCCAGTTCGACCTCATCCGCTCGATTGAGAAGGTTATGCTCGGTCCGGAGCGTCGTAGCCACATCTTATCGAGGAGGGAAAAAGAGCTTACGGCATTTCATGAAGCCGGGCATGCAGTGATAGCTTCAGTTCTGCCTTATGCTGATCCTGTCCACAAAATCACTATCATCTCTCGCGGACGCGCTCTCGGCTACGTCCTCAAATTGCCTTTGGAAGAGAATAAGCTTCAGTCGAAGAAAGAATTCCTCGATGACATCGCGGTGGGTCTTGGTGGTTACGTGGTAGAGAAGAATATTTTCAATGACATTAGCACCGGTCCATCAAACGATCTGCAGGTTACTACCGCACTCGCGCGAGATATGGTTACTAAGTACGGCATGAGCGAGAAGATGGGTCCGATCGCTCTTGAAGCGCCTTCCGGTAAACCGCTCTACGGTGTGGGTGTGGGGGACAAAGAATATTCGGAACAGGTCGGAGCTCAGATTGATGCCGAAGTTTCGAAGATTATGAACGATGCTATGAAGAAAGCCGAGAAGATTATCAAGGATCATGGGAAAATCCTCGATGCTATCGCCAAGCGTCTGATCGAAGTAGAAACTATCGAACAGAAAGAGTTCGAAGAAATCTTAGTGGCGCATGGTATCAAGCCGAAGAAGAAAAAGGATATTGAGCATCAGGGATAAGAATAATTTTCAATTTTCAATTTAGAATTTTCAATCAAGTCCCAATGAATTAATTTTCAAACATTAGACATTGTAAATTTAATGAAAATTGAGAATTAGAAATTGTAAATTAAAAACAGCTGCGAATGCTAAGGCATTCGTAGCTGTTTTTGTACCCCTATGCGTTGCAGTTTCGGCAGAAACTTTTGTGGGAGAAGACTTCGTAGAGAGCAGAGAGAGCGACTAAGACATAGACCACGGTGGTCACGGTTGCTGGTAGGTAATTGCCGATACCGTAGCCGAGAACTTCGAGCCCCCAGTTAAGAGCGCCAATGATAACGAGGATAAAAGTAATGGTGTGAATTTTCATACTTTAAATTAAGTTATAAAGGTTGTAACCAACCTGTATTAATAATATCACCGCTTGCTGGATAGCAATTGAAGTTATGCACACCTCGACAGGCTCGGTGCAAGCAGGACTAATCGTGTCCACCTCCCTGGACTCGAACCAGGAACCGGACGAGTATAAGTCGTCTGCTCTACCATTGAGCTAGAGGTGGTTGTGTGTAATATAGCAAACTAAGCGTATCTTTTCCTGTTATTTTTCTTTCCGAAAATTTTTCGCATTACTTTGCGAAACTTGAAGAGTTCCATGTGCATGAAGGGTGACAAGGCTTCTATTGATCCCGCAAAAAGAACACCAGCTGTAAAGAAGGTGGTGCGCTGGATGACGCGAGAGGGCAGATCTACGCCAAAAAGTTTCTCTGCGTAGTAAGTGGTGAATCCTGTTCCATTGATATCTACATTTTGCCCAGCCATATCTCGGAAGTACTGCTCGAGTATTGCAAGTGGGCAATTGCCCAAGTAAGACCATAAGACTACGATGACTATCACTATCCCAGCTTCCCATGGTCGGAATCGCTTATAGCGGAAACTTACAAGAAGTCCAATAATTACCACCACCAGAATAGTGAAGTGCGTGACGGCCGTCGCGTCTGCCAGGAATGCGTAATTAATCATTAAATTATTTTAGCACACCTCGACTTCGCTCGGTGCAGGCAAGCTATTCAAAATGGATTTTGGAAGAGTTTGATTCTAGGCGGGATTTCAAAAGAGGGAATTTAGACAGCGTTGGGTTTGATTCGACAATTTTACTTGCTTCCAAGCGTGCGGCCTCGACCATTTTAAGATTTTTTATCGCTTCCATGCCCAGGTCCGAGATGCCCCATTGCTTGGCGCCTGCTAATGCCCCAGCACCACGTTGGGCGAGATCGAACTCTGCAAGTTCAAAACCATTTTTAGCGGTCTTCAATGCCTTCAAGCGCTCGACGGTCTTGTCGGATTTGGTATTAGCGAAAACAAAACAGTATGGCTGATGCGTACCACGTAGAACACGGCCGCGAAGTTGGTGAAGTTGCGCCAGACCAAATCTCTCTGCTCCCTCAATAATAATAAGAGATGCATTCTCGACATTCACCCCGACTTCGACTACTGAAGTGGCGACCAGGATGTCTATCTTGTGTGCCTTGAAATCAAGCATCACCTTTTCTTTGCTGGGAGTCCCGCCACCGGATTGGCGGGCAGGCATTTTGCTGTGTAAAATTTCGATTGTGTATTCAGGGAAAATATCTTTCTTTAATCTTTCTGCCTCGGCTTTCACAGACTTGGCCAACACCGCAAGTTCTTTTGTTGGATCGGGCTCATCAATACGTGGGCAGATGACATACAATTGTCTTCCAGCTTTTAATTCTTTCTTAATATCTTGATACGCATCCGCTCTTCTGTCTTGAGTGATAATTTCTGTAATAATTTTCTTTCTCCCTGCTGGCATTTCATCGAGAAGTGTCAGATCAAGGTCGCCGTAGAGAGTCAAAGCAAGAGTGCGAGGGATAGGAGTAGCTGTCATCGAGAGCAAATGCGGAATGACATCAGTCTTATTGACCAGCTTTTGTCTCTGTGCTGTGCCGAAACGATGCTGTTCATCTACTATTACCAAGGCAAGGTGTTTGAACTTTACAGACTTCTGGATAAGCGCGTGCGTGCCGATGAGGACGGTGATTTCACCCCCCGCTACCCATTTGAGCAGTTGTGTACGGGAAATATCCGTCCAGTTTACCCCGCTGTTGGCGGGGCTGTAGACTTTGGAAGGAAACTTTCTACAGCCACTGCCGGTGATGAGGGCGATGTTGATAGGCAAATGGGAGAAATATTTAATAAAGGATTCGAAATGCTGTTGGGCCAGGATCTCGGTCGGGGCCATATAGGCGGTCTGCAAGGTGCCGAAGTCTTGGCCTTTGGGCTTGCTCGTAGCTATAGCGTAAGCAACAGTAGCGGCTACTGCAGTCTTGCCGGAGCCCACGTCACCTTCAAGAAGCCGGCTCATAGGATGACCCTTGTGGAAGTCATCCAAGATATGTTTAATAGCTTTTTCCTGTGCAGATGTAGCAGAGAAGGGGAAGCGCTTAATAAACGGCTCGACATCTTTGAAATCTTTCTCTATGAGATACGCGGCTTTCTCTTGCGCTTCCTGACGCGCTTTCTGCTTTTCAAGCTGGATGAAGAAAATTTCTTCGAAGGCGAAGCGCTTGCGCGCTGCTTGGGCATGCACTTCAAGTTTCGGCGTATGGATATAGATTAAAGAAGTTTTTAAATTAGGAAGTTTGTAAGTTTTGAGAATTTTCTCCGGCAGGGGATCGGCAATTTCGTCAAGAAGACCGGAGGTAAAAATGTTCTGGATTTTATGGTAGATCCAGTTGGAAGTAACTCCGCGCGTTTCTGGGTAGATGGGATACAGAGAATGAGTTTTGTTCTGATTAAATAAATCTGGAGCGTTCTCAATTTTCGGATTTGAAAAGTATATTTGAGAGTTTCTTTCCGAAACTCTCCCCTCCACTCTCACATACGCGCCCTCACTCATCATTTTGGCGAGATAGGCTTGATGGAACCAGATGATTTTTATCTTACCGGTCGTATCTTCGACTACGGCTTCGGCCATCGGAATTTTTCTACGAAAGGCTTTCTTCATCTTTAACCCCGAGATGGTGCCGAAGATGACCGCATTTTCACCTACCTTGAGATTCTCGATGCTTGTGGTCTGGGCCGTGTCACCGTAGTAGTTGGGGAAGTGGT
This sequence comes from bacterium, assembly GCA_030674415.1. Lineage (GTDB taxonomy): Bacteria > Patescibacteriota > Minisyncoccia > Phycocordibacterales > Zambryskibacteraceae > UBA5004. The sequence continues at coordinate 11,883 of JAUSGP010000029.1, forward strand.
ATAGAAGATCTTCAACCGTCTCGACCCCAATCTTCTTAAGCGCCTTCTCCTGCGCGGGCAGTATCCGGAAGGTCTCTGTGAGCTTGTCGTTTAAATTCATTTCTCTATAGTACTTTATTAAAAGTTTAATGCCGCACCTTGTGGTGCGGCATTCTCTGATCTCATTGTCAGGGATACGGTCATGGGTACGGTGTGCAAGAGAATTCGTTGGCGATGCATCCGATTGCGTGTCGGACGAACGCCATGTGCGAGAGTCTGTTTGTTTCCGGGACATTAGTGGGATTCCACTTATTGCCCCGTGAGTCACTTGACCAGCTCTGGATGACCAATTCGTCGATCACCGAGAACAGGTCATACTGCTTGAAGGTGGTGAGCTTCTTGTTCGCGGTGGTGACGTAGAAAAGCTCGTTGTCTGTAGAGGGACTTTTGGAATCGTCGCCCCAGACGATGAGCCCGAAGCTCATTCCCTGCGAACGGACGAAGGCCGAGAGGTCTCGGATGTCCCGCGCCATAACCTCGAAGTCCTTGATGGGACCGAAGTCCACATCCAGGTGATAAAAATCCAGGATGGGAAGGTTGGCGCGACGCAGCTCGGCGTTCTCCGAGGTGATGTAGGCCTTGTGGGTCCCGACTGGGAAGCCGGGGTAGGGTTCGATGGCTCCGATCCTAAGCGGGATGACTGGAAGGTTTGGGTCGAGGCGCCGCATCTCCGTGAGACCGGCAGTGACCTTGCTCCGGACCCAGCCAGTCCATGAGACCATCCATCTAGCCACTTGCTCCGGCGACATCCTGCCCACCGGACAGTCATTGCCGCCGACCATGGCGCTATCTACTGCGAGGCTACGAAGGTTTCCGCCCGCACGATAGATTTGTAAGGCAGTATCGGCCGACTCGTTGGTCACATGGTCGAACTCGGATACCGAGGTGCGGGTGCAGTTGTGGTGTTTGAGCGCACTCACTTCAATTGACTGCTGAAGTCCGAGTCCGCCGCGCTCCCGGCTCTCCCGCACTTTGCGGAAGACGCCCAAGCCAGAAAGGATGTTGTAGGTGTTGGAGCCGGTCGAGGGGTTGGGAACCCGAGTGAGATGCTCCGCGTAGTGCTTTATTGTGGTGATATATGGTCGCGCTTTCGACCAGTCGTAGCGCGGGTCTGTGTGATTGGAGAGCATCTCGGCGTAGTCGCCGGCTGCTGGTGCCGAGGTGAAGATGATTTCCTTCAAATCGGGCGGCAGGCGCGGGACGTTCTGGGCTTCGAGAGTGGGGGATACCAGCCAGATGGCCAGTATGGCCACCAAAAGCGAGAGTATCATTCTCATACGTTTCTCCTGACAGTCGGATAGATTGAACGGTCTGGCAGGATACTAGCACACCTGATATGAATTAGAAAGTCAATGCCGCCCGATGAGATAGGATTTCTCCATCTCACGGGGCGGCATGATTACTCGGGGGAGCAGTTGAAGTCTGCGCGATATTGATTGAAGAAGCTGCCAAACCTGATCCATGTACCGTCGACGGTCATATCAAGCTTGTCCGGCCCCCACGTTTCCCCTCGGAGAGTGTGGTTCATTGTGATGGAGAGACTCTCCAGTGTCCATGGGAATATGTACCACCGGAATTTGTAACTTCCTTTCAGTTCCGCTTTGACCTCAATGATGTCGCCACTCTCTTCGTCGATGAGAACATGGCCAGAGAGATTGTTCATCACCCTGACGGAGTTCTTGCCCTCACTCTTGTTGGGCTTGAGCTGCTGGGCCTCTGGCAGAGGAATGAAACTGACGATAAGCCTCGCCCTGCCGCCGACTTCTATTCTTGTTGCATAGTCGCCCATGTCAAACCGGTCAGGGTTGAACTTGAACAGCATCGGCAGCGAGAGGTCTTCTACCATCCTTCTTTGTTTCAGAGTCAATGGTTTCCAACCGACAAGCTTATCGTTGTCGTCAAGCTTGGCCTGGAAGCCGTCGAAGCTACATCTCTTCGATTGAGAGATAGCACGAGATAGAATTGCGCCTGGGTCAGGGAGTTCTTGCGCGCGGGAGATTCCCGCGCTGAGTGCCAGTACGCTCACAAGCAGCAGGAATCTACGCATCTTTTTCTACTCCTCTAATGTGTGCAGTCTGAGGACAATATATCGTAAAGCCTAGAGTAATACACTAGGATGAGCGGTTGGGTTTATGGAGGAAGATGGTAGAGTAAAAGAGGAGGTGTCGTATGGGCGGAGGTACGCGGACGACCGAATTCTGGTTGGACTTGGCCCTTGACCGGACCAGGTTCATCGAGGAGTTTGAAACTCAATTTCCGGGAGGCCGGGCCGAACACATACCGGTGGTCCCCGATGCAGTGTTCTTCTGCATCCTCTTCCATTTGCACGTGCCGGTTGGAAGGGAAGAAGAGCTCGCACCGTTCCTCGCGCGCTATGTCGAGACGCACAACCCAGCGAACATGTGGAGCCGAGCATCCTGACTTCTACCCGCTTTGCTGACGCAGATTCAACCCCACCGCTTACAGCGGTGGGGTGTTCTTATTTTTAATTTCAAAGACTTTTCTTTTGGAGGTTGCGCCTGTGACAAGGCGGATTTGGGAGCGGGGGATTTTGAAGTATTCTGCTAGAAGTTTCGTAATCGCCCCATTCGCCCGGCCTTCTACCGGCTTCTCTTTGACCGAGACGGTATACCATTCCTCCGCTTCGGCGAGTAGACGAAGCGGAGGGGGAGTGACTTTATTTTCCTTTTGCCCAGTCTTGGCTTTGACGAAGATTCTTGTCCCGTTAGAAGACCGGTTCGTAGGCGAACCGGCGGGGCTCTTTAGGGGTTTCTTTCTAATGGGATTCATAATGTATTAGCCCATTCTACCAAATTCACCAACTGGATGACGGGTTTACCATGAGTCTGTTGAGTGGCTTGCTCTGAACGAAGTTGAGGGGTAGGGTGGGGGCAGAAGGAAGGAGAGCCAGATGCCGTGGATATATGACACTAGCAATGACGACGCCAGTTTCAGTGTTGCTGCTCGCCAACGGAAGGAGGGCGGCCCCTACACCGAAAAACAGGTCCGAGACCGACTTGATGGCGCAATCAGCGTCGCCGAACGCCAGTATTTCGAAGGTATACTGGCGAAGATGTCACGGAAGGTTTGAGATTTACGCGCCCGACAGAGCTAAGGCTCTGCCGGGCGCCCTTATTTTATTAGGTATATTGAATCGCAAAGATGGTCTTTGGGATTACCCTCCTGGATCGTCAGAGGAATTGGAAGAAGTCCGAGGCGCTATTCTAAAGGGTGTATCATGTGGAGAAGTTCTGGTATTAAAACATTAAACCATAAAATATTAATTCCTTTCGTGTCTGACCCCAATTCCCTTGACCCCAATTCCCTGTCTATGAAATGTGCGGTGGTGTCAGTAACGACATCCACCGTTTAGACCAAGACAAAGATGGGGAAGCGTGTGAGAGTTTGCC
>JAUSGP010000003.1 GCA_030674415.1 bacterium
GGGCCATTTTGTGGCTTTGGACTTTGGGGTTTAGGACTTGATTGGGCATTGGTCATTGGAGCTTGGACATTTGAAACTTGAGAAACCGGGGCCCCACCCGGTTTCTCTCCTACCACTGCCTTCAGCGCATCGCGAAGAGCCGAGACATGTTGGGCATCTGGTTTGCGTTGATTATTAGTTTTGTTATTCAGATTTTCAAGCGAGACTTTGGGAATTTGAGGTTTGATAGGCGAAGGGGGCACAGGCTTGGGTATAGCTTCTACAGCCAGACTTCTAGTATCAATCGGCTGACTTGTCCTCTGCGTAGTCGAAGAGGGCTCTTTCTTGGGATAAAGAATTTTCTTAGGTGCCTCTATTACCTTACCTTCCCCGTGCCACTCGGTAATCGCTTTCTCGACCACGATGCGGGGCTTCGCAAAGGTCTGACGGGAATGATCAATAATCTCCTTGACATAATTAACCGCCTGCGGCGCGATCGGCGGTAAGGCAGTAGCGGAGAATGGCTGGGAAGTGACTGAGTCGATCATCAATTTCAAATACATTTGGAAACGTCCAAGGTTGACCATGTCCTCCGCGAGAAATACCGGTGCAAATTCTTTTTCCAAAACATCAGCGTCATAAGCACCCACGCGGAAAGAAACCGTAGATCCCACGTTACCAAACACAGCATCACGCACTTCTTCATCCATCTGCTCGATGTACTGGTGGGCAATAGTTAGACACAATTTATATTTACGCGCTTCAGAAAGAATGTCCGCAAAGGACTTGTCAGCAAAAGACTGAAACTCGTCTACGAAAAGATAGAAAGGGGGCAGTTTAGATAGTGATTGAGCACTCTCGTCTGCTCGAGACATGGCTGCTAGATAAATCTTAGTCACCAGCATAGAACCGAGCAGTCTGGCGTTATTTTCTCCTACTCGTCCTTTGGAAAGATTGGCTATCACAATTTTTTTCTCATCCATAATTTTGCGGAAATTGAATGAGGATTTGGGCTGGCCGATGATGTTTCTGATCAAGGGGTTCGAGGTAAACTGTCCAATCTTATTTTGGATGGCTGGTATCGCTTCGGCAGCAAACCTCTCCGTATAGCCAGCATATTCTTGAGTCCAGTAAGCCTTTACAGAAGGATCGGTGATGTTCTCAACCACTTTCTTACGGTAATCTTTGTCTGCCAGCATTTTGTTTATACCCAGCATGGTCGAATCCGGGTACTCCAGAAGGGCGAGAATCGTGTTCTGCAATATGTACTGCATTCGGTCAGAGAAGCTTTCCTCACCGAAGAGCTTCATAAAAGCACTCATCAGCCCGCTGACCACGAGATGCCTCTTTTCTGGCCCTACATCCTCCATCACGTTGAAAGCAACCGGGAAATCAATGTCGAATGGAGCAAGATATAAGACATCCTTGACCCTTTCTTCTGGCACATACTCGAGAAGCTTCTCCGCCGTACCACCGTGAGGATCAATGAAGATTAAGCCATTGCCATTCTGGATATCCTGAATAGCCATATTCTCGAGGAGAGTTGACTTACCCATACCGGTCTTACCGATGACATAGACGTGCTTAGAGCGATCATTGGACTTAATACCGAACTTCTTGCGCTCCCCGCGCGAGTCAGTCTCGGCGAAATAGGTGATTTTATTAGGGTCATCCATCAGCCTTATTATACAATAAAAACGGGTTTATTCAGACAGAAGAGCTTCCTTGGTATATTTATTTGCTGCTGACCATAGCATCCAAGAGGTCAAGCCGACATCATAAGTAGCCTGCATTTGCGCTCGCACCTTTGTGGTGTCATAAGTAGCGCCAAGGTTAAAATCTTGTAACCAGGGGCGCAGTTTTGACGGTGTAGTGGTAGCTAAGCCGTTAGCGATATTCAAAGCTATTTCCCTTTCTCTTCCTTGCGACATCGAAGTCTTGATCACTTCATACGGATACTCGGCTGGGTTAGCAAATCCATTCCAGCCGTTCGGATAGTGCGACGGGTAGACCATCGGAGCGACGTAGTCGAAATAAGGTAAAGCTTTTTCCAAAACCTGGCCGATACCCATGTCGGTAGTCATAGTCGTAGTCATGCCAAAAATGTCGACAGACATTTTAACCCCTGAATCTTTTAGATTGCCATGTAAATAAGAGAAGAAGCTCTCAAGCATTTCCGCGCGAGTTGAGCTTGCTGTCATCCAGGCGTAGTTAGCATCCTGCATGTTGCCGTCCGAAGGATAGCGCACGTAGTCATAGTTTAATTCATCGAAACCGAGAGCGTAAGAAGCTTTCGAAATGTTTATGATGTAATCCCAATAGGGCTTGGCCCCGACATCAATGAATGAAATGCCTTTATGGTCCTTCCAGACTCCACCCGTACTCATAGACTTGACGGCAAGCTCCGGGAAGACTTGGGTATAAGAAAGGTCCTGGAAAACCGAGATACGCCCTATTACGTAAATATTGCTCTGGTGAAGTTCGGCCACGAAATCTTTAAGATCGGAGACGACACAGCCTCTCTGTAAAGTGCCTTTCGGGAAATCGTTTGGGAAAGAAATTGTGCCCGTGTAGTCTTTGATATCGATCACTACGGCGTTTAATTCCGTCGTTTCAATCAACTCTTTGAGACTAGTTCTCCAGGAAGGGGTGGCCGCCACACAGGAGGTCATATAGAGAGCTTTGAGAGGCTCCGGGGTCGGGAGATGCGTTATTGTGGCAGGTTCGACTACCGTGGACTCTTCAGAGGAGAGCAATTCCCGGCTGTAAGTAACCTTAGTCAGAGAGGGGAACAAGAAAACCGTAATAGAAAAGAGTAGGAGGATTACCCCTCCGGTAGTGATAAAAGTAGCTCGCTTCTGGGACATATTAGCTTAGAGGTTTTTCTGGTCCAGTTCTCGTAAGATCCGTGAGACGTCGGCCGGGCTGACCAGTCTTGGGGTAGACATCGGTCACGCGTTGGCCCGATGGCATTCCTGGTTCCGGCACTTCGGGCACATCTATCTGCCTTGATAAACGCGCTTGGGCCTTGGCCTTGAGAGAAAGTTTCTTGTCGATAGTTGACCAGACAGATACGAGTACGATCGAGAGGCCGGCGACGATCTGGAAGAATACTTCCCATGCACGCGGAAAACCTACGAGAGGCAAGAGTGCCACAAGAACTCCAAGTATGATAATAATCCTGTTTTTCGGCATGAGAATATTATAGCAGAAACAATTGTTTAAACTCGAGTTTTTTGCTATTCTAGGCCCCAACGTCCTCCTTCGCATAAAGCTTCGGCGGGACACTGCGCGCATAGCTCAGTTGGTAGAGCATTCGACTGATACTCGAAAGGTCCTTGGTTCGACCCCAAGTGCGCGCACAAAATGGAAACTCCAAAATACACAGGAAAGATATTTGAAATCTTTGATCGAGAGGTAGAAAGAGATGGGCAGAAGAAATTTACCGCTGAAATAGTTCGTAGGCCTCCCGGAACTCGCCTGATCATCGTCAAGGACGACAAGGTGCTTTTAACCAAAGAATATCGTTTTGAAATTGGCGAATATGATTTTAGACTTCCTGGCGGGAAGGTCTACGATACCCTTGAAGAATATAAGAAGGCATTGACATCAGGAGTAAATATCGTGGAAGCGGCTAAGGCCGGCGCTATAAAAGAGGCTGCGGAAGAAGCCGGCATTAAAGCCAACAATGCGGCTTTTTTACAAAAATCTATCTGCGGAATGACAGTCATATGGGAGCTATTCTATTTTTTGATAAGTGATTTCACTCAAGATGTTCAGCATCTCGAGCAAGATGAGGACATTCAGGTCGTATGGACTGATAGGAATAAGGCCAGAGAGATGTGTTTGGACGGAAGCATGAAAGAGGAAAGAAGTGCTTTAGTCTTGTTAAAATACCTGGAAAATAAATTCTAACAAGAAAGCCGCCCGGGTGGGCGGCTTTCTTTTATCGTTCTCTATTTTGTTCCGTTCCTTAGTTCATCTTACGATGTCTGCACCGGAACTTTCTCCGGGGTCGTAGCGTTTCTGCGATTACGCTCAAATCGATTATGTGCTCAATTGAGGCACGTAATATCGACTCGTTAATCTGCGATGAAGCAGAGGTTTCAAATTGAATTACTCCACGAGCAGCTTCCGCTACCCGTGCCTTGTTACGACTTAGTCCTTGTCATTGAGTTTACCGTAGGCTCACATACGTGAGATTTCGAGCACTCCCAACTTCCCTGACTTGACGGGCGAATGGATTCGTTTAACTACGACTTCCCGTTCCCACCGTACAGACGGATTTCCCGTATACGGCGAGCTCTAATGCATTGTTTGTTTGAGAGCAAACATTTGTCTTAAACCTGATTTACTCCGATGAGTCTCTTGGGCAATCATTTCCATAAGGAGACAGAAGATTTCAAAGTCATTTCTTTTGGAATTGAATTTGAGCTTATGCTTCCGGAAAAATGGAATGATTATTTCCGAGAGATCCTTGCGGTTGTAGACCTCGTATCTGTAGCAATTCTGATGATTCGGCCGCGTATCCTTTTGGAAATACACGCTGCCGCACTTAAAGAAGTCCTTCAGAGCGTAGAGGATGTCCTTATCGCGTTCGATAAGCTTGATATAGAATTTCGGCTCCACGACTGTTCGTCGTATTGCCTGCTTTTCTTTATCGACATCTCTAATATAGACAGTGAAGCTTCCTTCACCGTCTACGAGGCCCACAATATAGTCTGGTGTAAGACTGTGCATTTCGAGTGAGTTCCTTCCCTCAATTATTTTATTAACTGGGGTACTATGACTCAGCTGACTTCTGACGCTGCGTCAGTTTAATTATACCTCACCTTTCGGTGGGTAACAGCATCAGATCTCCACAGGTCACGCATACTTCTGTTCCAAACATCCTAGAAGATTTTCATGGGATTTTCCCCAGACTCACCGCCCTTATGTCGGTAATGGGTCAATCCGTCTTTCTGCCCTCCGGCAGATTCCTAGGCTGTTCTTTGCGTCCGGATCCTCCACCAGGCACCTCGCGGTGACTGGCTATCCTTCTGCTACTCCTTGCGGAGAGTGGACTTTAACCACTTAGATGTATGCGCTGCTGCGCGCTTTTATTGTGAGTACAAGACTTGAGAACGTATTCACCGCGGTATAGCTGACCCGCGATTACTAGCAATTCCAACTTCATGGGGTCGAGTTTCAGCCCCCAATCCGAACTGACGCACCTTTTATTAGGATTAGCTCAGGGTTACCCCGTCGCGACCCGTTGTAGATGCGATTGTATTATGCGTGTGGCCCAAGGTATCAAGGGACATGCTGACCTGGCGTCATCCTCGCCTTCCTCCCCCGCTGGAACTCGCTTCGCGAAATTTTCAATTTGCAATTTAGAATTTCCAATGAAAATTGGAAACTGAAAATTGTAAATTACTTCTTCGGAAGTGAACTCAAGCGGGGGCAGTCTCGCCAGACACTTATAACTGGCTACGAGGGTTGCGTTCGTTACCCCACTTAAGGGAACAATTCAAATCACGAACTGACGACGGCCATGCATCACCTGTCTAACTGTCCTTGCGGACGACACACGTTTCTGCGTGTCTTCACCTAGATTTCTAACCTTGGTAAGGTTCTTCGTTTATCATCGAATTGAGCCACATAATCCACCGCTTGTGCGAGTCCCCGTCTATTCCTTTGAGTTTTAATCTTGCGATCGTACTACCCAGGCGGCTCGCTTACCGCGTTAGCTTAG
>JAUSGP010000004.1 GCA_030674415.1 bacterium
GAGAATTGAAAATTCACTGAAAATTGCAAATTCGAAAATTGAAAATTCTGAGACGGTTCTAGGTGAAGCTAGTCCAGAGATGACACCGGCGCCGACTTTGGTGGAGAAAGCGCTTGTCTCACCACGTCACACTACCAACGCCGTCTTCATGGTTGTCACTGCTATCATGATCGCGGCGCTTCTATTGAATATTTTCATAAAATTCTCGCATCAGCATCCGGATCTGATCGCCAATGGCCTTATGGTAGTGGTCATCATCTTTGGACTTCACATCGCCAATATCTATATTGCACAGTCGCAGTCTTTAGAGACATCATTTGTCGCATTTAGTGCAGAACAGTAGGGAAGTAGTGTTATAATGTTGCTAAATGGCAACGAAAAGTAAGATCGATAAGCCGTTTCTTCTCGTCTCGGTAATCCTCATCGTGGCGGGGTTCTTCATCTTCTCTTCCGCCTCCCTCGGGCTCTTGGCTAAAGAGAGTTCCAATTATTCTAGCGTGGCCTTTTCCCAGACGGTACTCGGACTTTTTCTCGGAACTATTGCCATGGTCATTTCTTCGCGCTTGGATTACAAGATCTGGAAGAAATCTGCTTTCTATCTCCTCATCTTGGCCGTTATTCTCAATATCATGGTGCTCTTTCCAGACATTGGTTTCGAACACGGTGGCGCGCGCCGTTGGATCAGGTTGGGCGAATTCTCCTTCCAGCCCTCGGAGGTGCTCAAATTCGCCTTCGTCGTTTACTTCGCGGCCTGGGCAGCCGCTGTTAAGGACAGGATGAAGACCTTACGCTGGGGACTTGTGCCACTTCTTATTCTTCTTAGCCTCTGTGGTGGACTACTACTCTTGCAGCCGGACACGGATACCTTCCTCGTCATAGCGGTCACTGGGCTCGCCATGTTTATCGCTGGTGGGGGACAGTGGAAACAGGTGCTGATGATCTTGCTTGCGGGAGCGATTGGACTAGGTTTCTTGGCGTACACTCGGCCGTATCTGCGGGAGCGTTTGCACACCTTTCTAAATCCACAAAATGATTCTTTGGGAGCAAGTTATCAGATCCAGCAGTCGCTCATCGCCATCGGTTCTGGGGGACTCTTTGGCCACGGCTTCGGCCAAAGTATACAAAAATTCACTTATCTGCCGGAACCGGTGGGGGATTCGATCTTCGCGGTGGCTGGCGAAGAGTTCGGCTTCGTCGGCTCGGTGCTTCTTATCGCTATTTTCGTCCTCTTTGCCACTCGTGGGTTAAAGATCGCTTCGAGAACGCCGGATACCTTCGGTAGACTGACAGTCGTCGGAATTGTTATAATGATTATCTCCCAGGCATTCGTCAATATCGGCGCCATGCTCGGAGTGATCCCGCTTTCCGGTATCACCCTGCCCTTTGTCTCCCACGGCGGGACCTCACTATTTATCAGCCTGTTTGAAGTCGGCATCATCCTCTCGATCTCTAAATCCCAGAAACTATGAGAATTTTATTTACCGGAGGGGGTACTGGTGGACACTTCTACCCGATCATCTCCATTGCCGAAGAAGTTAAGAGTTTAGCTAAAGAGAATAAGCTTCTCGAGGTTGAACTCTTCTACATGTCGCCGACCCCCTATAATCCCGGTGTACTCTTCGAACATGGCATTATTTATAAGAAAAATAGTGCGGGCAAACTACGACGTTATTTTTCTATACTTAATTTCTTTGACCTCTTCAAAACAGGGTGGGGGATTCTCGTTTCTTTGATAGAAGTTTATCGGCTTTATCCCGACGTCGTTTTCGGCAAGGGGGGTTACGCCAGCTTCCCGGCGCTTCTCGCCGCTCGTATTTTATTTATCCCGGTGGTCATCCACGAGTCCGATACTGTGCCGGGTAAGGTGAACTTATGGGCGGGGAAGTTTGCAGAGCGCGTAGCGGTGTCGTATCAGGAGGCTGCCCAGTACTTCCCATCTGGAAAAACTGCCTACACCGGCCAGCCGGTCCGCGATGAGGTCGCGCATCCTATTGCTCTGGGCGCGCGGGAATTCCTCAAGCTGGAGGAAAATGTGCCGGTGGTCCTGGTTCTGGGTGGCTCACAAGGAGCCCAGCGGATCAATCAGACGGTGCTCGAAGGGCTCAAAGGCCTGGTGGATAAGTACGCCATTATTCACCAGACGGGGCCCAGTAACATATTGGAGGCTAAGGCGACCGCGGATGCCGTCCTCTTCGATTCACCGCATCGGGACCGTTACAAACCCTTCGATTATCTCAACACACTCGCTCTGCGTATGGCGGCAGGTGTCGCTAGTGTGGTAGTTTCTCGAGCCGGTTCGACCATTTTCGAAATCGCTGCTTGGGGTGTGCCCTCTATCATCATTCCGATCAATGAACGTGTCAGCCACGACCAGCATACCAACGCCTTCGCCTACGCTCGCTCGGGCGCGTGCGAGGTCATTGAGGAAGATAACTTGACTCCAAATATATTGGCATCTGAAATCGAGCGCCTGGTGACGAATGAATCGGAAAGAGAAAAGATGAAAGTAGCGGCCAAAGCCTTCTACAAACCCGACGCGGCAAAGCTGGTAGCGGAAGAGATTTTAAAGATCGCCCTAGAGCACGAAGTAGAGAAATGAGTGAAAAAATTATTACCAGATTTGCCCCCTCACCGACGGGCAATTTGCATATCGGGGGAGCGAGAACTGCTTTATTTAATTTCCTTTACACAAAAAAATATGGAGGGAAATTTATTTTGCGTATAGAAAACACAGACAAGGAAAGATCACAGAAAGAATTTGAAACAAATATCATCGGCGGTTTAGATTGGCTCGGGCTTGAATATGATGAATCCTACAAACAATCCGATAGGGGAGAGGTATACAAGAAATATATACAAAAAATGCTTGATGATGGGAAAGCGTATGAGGCCGAAGATAAAGTTATCCGTTTCCGTAATCCGAATACGAAAATAAAATTCAATGATCTTATCCGCGGGGAAATTGAATTTGATACCAGTGATCTGGAAGATTTTGTTATTGCCAAGAGTTTGGAAGAGCCTCTGTATCATCTCGCTGTCGTTATTGATGATCATGAATCGAGGGTGACGCATGTGATACGCGGAGAAGATCATATCTCTAATACCCCGAGACAAATTTTGATCCAAGAAGCCATAGGGGCTAAGCGGCCTTTCTACGTCCACATACCGTTGATTCTTGCGCCTGACCGTTCCAAATTATCCAAAAGACACGGAGCGATATCTCTTCTCGAATTTAAAGATAAAGGCTATCTGTCTGAAGCGGTGATTAATTATCTTGCTCTCTTGGGTTGGAATCCAGGTACGGACCAGGAGATCTTTACTATGAAGGAACTGATCGAGCAGTTCGATCTTTCTAAAATACAAAAAGGTGGTGCTATTTTCGATATTAAAAAACTAGACTGGGTTAACAAAGAACACATCAAGCGTTTACCACCTGAGAAGCAACTAGAGATTCTATTGAAGAGCATCGAGAACGAGTCTTACATGACAGGTGAGCCGGAGCTGGATGTGGCGAAGATATCTTGGAAAAAAGAGACTCCGGAAAATACACTTAAGCACCTCGAAGAAGCGGCCAAGATTATTGAGCACGGAGGAAATTTGATGGAATATGCGGAAAAAGTAGGGAAGGGTAATGTTTTATGGCCTGTACGCTACGCTTTAACGGGCGCCGAAGCCTCTCCAGACCCATTTACTATCCTAGAGATTCTGGGTAAAGAGAAGTCCCTGAAACGAATCCAAAACGCTATAATGGTGCTCAAAGATGCATCATAAAGCCATAGTAATTATTCTTACTGCCTGCTTCTTACTCCCTACTTCTACTTCAGCCGCACCGAGTTCGGCGCTTACCCAACAGATCGAGACGGTACGCCGAGAGCGCGAAGCCTTGCTTAACGAGCAGAGGCGTCTTCAGGCCGAGCTCGAAGCCGTCAACCGGGAGAGTCAGACGCTAGGGAGCGCGGTCAAATCCCTGGATGCTACGAGAAAGAAACTGGCTACTGATATCAAGGTGACGCAGTCGAAGATCAGTTCGACCAATCTCAATATCCGCTCGCTTGAGACCACTATGGCGGAGAAAGAGGAGCAGATCAGCACACATCATAAAGCCATAGCCACAGCGCTCAAGACTCTCTCCGATTACGACGCGCGTCCATTGGTCATGGATCTTCTGGCCTCGGCTAATTTCTCCGATGTCTGGAGAGACAGAAGTCAGCTTCAGAGTTTGAGTGAGAGTTTAGATACCGAAGTGGACCAACTACGAGAGACCAAGGCTATGCTCAATCAGGAGAAGGTCAAGAAGGAGAAGGTCAAAGAACAGATTGTCAGTCTCCAAGGACAGCTCACCGGGCAGAAGAGCGTTGTGGAAGAGAATCAGAAAGCCAAGGAGAAGTTATTAGTCGAAACCAAGAGCAAGGAAGCCGCGTATCAACAAATGCTCGCCGATAATCTGGCGCGTCAACAACAGTTTGAAGCGGACCTCTTCCGCCTCGAGTCCGAACTCGGTCTCACTATCGATCAGACTCTTGTGCCGGGGAGCCGTCCCGGTATCCTGGCCTGGCCGCTCGACAATATTTACATTACCCAACGCTTCGGGAAGACGGCTGGTGCTTCCAGACTCTATGCTTCCGGCAGTCACAACGGGGTAGACTTCCGCGCCACACAAGGTACTCCAGTCAAGGCGATGCTCGGCGGAGTTGTCGAGGGTACCGGTAACACCGACCAGCAGAAGGGATGTGGCTCCTATGGGCGCTGGATACTTATAAAGCACGGTAACGGCCTCTCAAGTGTTTACGCGCATTTGTCGGCTTCTGTAGTAGAGACAGGGCAGAGTGTCGCTACTGGAGCAGTAATCGGCTACTCCGGAGGCATGCCCGGTGTCTTCGGCTCCGGCTACTCGACTGGGCCACATCTCCATGTAGGCCTCTTCGCGAGCCAGGGAGTTTCGGTCAGGCAATTCGTTGAGAGTCGTGGCTGTACCCAATTGTTTGTACCCATCGCCGATGTCAAAGCCTACCTTGATCCGCTTGCTTACTTACCGTAAATATTGTTTAATAAGTTGAATAAGTTTAATAAGTTGAAAAAGTTAAATCAGAACGAAGGTGGATTCATCGGTCTCATTGTTTTAATTATTATAGGTTTGGCGGCTTTGAAATATTTTTTGAACTGGGACATTTTCGACGCGGCGGAATCG
>JAUSGP010000009.1 GCA_030674415.1 bacterium
GAAGGCCAGACCAAGGCCAAGCTCGGTTCGGTGGAGGCCCAGAGCATGGTCACCACCATCTTCGGCGACTCATTCGCCGCCTTCCTGGAGGAGAACCCAGATGACGCCAGAGCCATGATCCAGAAGGTGGTCTTGGCATTAAAAGCCAGGAAGGCCGCCAAGGCAGCCAAGGACTCCGTCCTGCGTAAGGGCGCTCTCGAGGGTATGACGCTCCCTGGTAAGCTCGCTGATTGTCAGAGCAAATCAGCAGAGGAGTCAGAACTCTTCATCGTCGAGGGAGACTCCGCCGGCGGCACTGCCAAGATGGGTCGTGACAGGCGCATCCAGGCTATTCTGCCACTTCGCGGCAAGATCTTAAACATCGAGCGCGCCCGCTTGGACCGCATGCTCGGCTCCGAGCAGATCAAGAACTTGGTCGTCGCTTTCGGTACGGCTATTGGAGATACATTTGATATTACAAAGCTTCGCTATCACAAAATAATCATCGCCACCGATGCCGATGTCGACGGCGCACACATCCGTACTCTACTTCTTACTTTGCTTTACAGATTTTTCCGTCCGCTTATCGATGCAGGCTATGTCTACATCGCCCAACCACCACTTTATAAAATTAAGATAGGCAAGAATATTCACTACGCTTACTCCGATGTGGAGAAGAACAAAATTACCGGTCCTGACACCGGAGATATTCAACGTTACAAGGGCTTGGGAGAGATGAACTCTGACGAGCTCTGGGAAACAACCATGGACCCAGCTAAAAGAATTTTGAAACAAGTCGCCATCGAAGACGCTCGCGAAGCCGACCGCATCTTCGACATCCTCATGGGCACCGACGTCCCGTCACGCAAATCATTCATTCAATCAAATGCCAAGAAAGCCGTTTTGGATGTGTGATTTTATACGTTGATTTCATTGGCCTTTTTATACTTGACAAATTAATCATTTGGGTGTATAGTTAATACAGAGAAATTCGTTGTCACCATCGCGACAGCAGAGGAGACTGCACATGAAGCCTATTGTTTACGCTGTGATCGGCGTCCTGATGTATGGCGTTCAGAATGCCATCATCGATCTGCGACTCAGGGAATACTCGACGGTCGGGCTACTGATCGGTTGGTACGTGACCATGCTCCCGCTGGGACTCATCCTGTTCGCGTACCAGAAGTACTCTGGCCAGCCAATCCAGCTGCCGCCGCAGGACGCGATGAAGATCGTCGGGGCCGTGGCAGTGATGTTCTTCATCGCCGACTTCTTCTACATCAGCGCCTTCACCAGCGGCGGCAACGCTATCGCCATCACGATATTGGCGGTACTCGTGCCCATCGTGGTGGCGATTGCCAAATTCGTGATGACCAGGGAAATGCCGACGGGATACCACTTCGCCGCCTTCGCGTGCGCCACCTTAGCAGTAGCACTAGTGGCTATCGGTAACACCAAGAAACCGATAGCCACCGAGGAAACTGCTCCGGCTCAGCTCAGCCAGCGGGCTGTCGATACCAACTAGCTGATATCGTGGAACATCGGGCGGGTCCTTCGGACCCGCCCTTTTCTATTGTTATCCCCAGATTGAAGGGAATTGGTGGTCTTTACGTCTAGTATTGTGTTGGGTAGTGGGATAGAATAGCACTAGGTGGGAGAAGGTGGGAAGTTGAGAAGTTTATAAGTTGCTAAGTTAAACCCAACCTACCAGACTTACAAACTTTAAAACTTACAAACTTGTTCATAGGCGAATACACGCATACAGTTGATGAGAAAAAGCGCTTCTCATTGCCCTCCAAGTTCCGCAAGGACTTGGGGCGTAAGGTCGTAGTTACTCGCGGTAAAGACCATTGTCTCGTACTTTATCCCACGAAGACCTGGGTCGACATCTCGAAAGAGGTGAAAGGACTTGGGCACGTAGAGAGCGATCAGCGCTACGCGCGATTCACTTTCTCCGGCGCATCTGAAATTGAGATTGACTCCATAGGCCGTATCCTCGTCCCCGAATTCTTGCGAGAATTCGCTGGACTACACAACACCATAGTACTGACCGGCGTCCACGACAGAGTGGAGATCTGGAACGACAAGAAGTGGCTGGCCTACAGGAAGAAACTCGAGAGCGAATATGCATAGGTCTGTTCTTTTAAAAGAAAGTATTGAGAGTCTAAATCTGAAATCCAGCCAAGTGTTCGTAGATGGAACATTCGGCGGAGGAGGACATAGCAGGGAAGCGTTGCGGCTCTTCCCGGGCATTCGGGTAGTGAGTATTGACCAAGATCCGGCAACTGGTGCTGATATTACCGGCAACTTCCGAGATCTGGATAAATTACTTGGTGAGGTTCGGCCAGACGCCATTCTTCTAGACCTCGGAATATCTAGCGATCAGCTTGAAACTTCTGGAAAGGGATTCTCATTTCAGAAAGACGAGCCACTCGATATGCGGATGTCCGGACCTCTCGACAAGCTCGAGGCAAGCAGCCTAACTGCAGCCGACATTTTAAACTCCTGGGATGAACATGCCATTGAACTCATCCTGCGCGGCTTCGGTGAAGAGAAATATTCTGGACGTATTGCCAGAGAGATTGTAACCAGAAGGGAAGTCAAACCTTTCTCCCGAACTTCAGACCTTGTCGAAATGGTAACTGCAGTCAAACCGAAAAGTTTCCGAGACAAGATCAATCCCGCCACCAAGACCTTCCAGGCTCTACGCATCGCCGTCAACGAGGAACTGACCGCACTCGAAGAAGGTTTGCAAAAGGGCTTCGAGGCTCTCGCACCTTCCGGCAGGCTCGCAGTCATCTCCTTCCATAGTTTGGAGGATCGCATTGTCAAGAACTTCTTCAGAGACCGAGTCAAAGAAGGGAGAGCTAAACTTATTAACAAAAAACCAATCGTCCCAAGCGCAGAAGAAGTCGGGGAGAACCCCCGCTCGCGCAGCGCCAAGTTACGAGTAATAGAAAAATTATGACCCTTCGACAATACTCAGGGTCATAGTGAATAAAATTGAACTATGAGAAGAATACATATACACGAGAGCCAGCTCACTCTGCCATTCCTGTCTGCGAAGGCAGGCGGAGAAGGGAGAGCCGTAGCTCTCTCTCTTGAGAGCCGCCAGCGCTTCTTCTGGCTTACGGTCTCCATCTCTGTCTTCTCGCTTCTCGCTTATATCTACGGCATCTATGCCACCGCCCACCATATCGCGGTCCGTGCGCATCTCGAAGAACAGGTGGCCAATATCGAAAGTAAATTGGGAGCACTCGAGTTCGCCTATATCGGCCTCAAGAATAACGTTAGTATGGATACTGCTCATCAATTTGGTTTCAAAGATGTGAGAACACCTCTCTATGTATCACGAGACGCCCACACCGACTCTCTTACTTTAAATACTATTAAGCGTTAAACTAGTGTGAATGTCGGGGATACAGAACAGACTACGGTTACTCTCTCTTTTCATATTGCTTTTCGCCTTGCTTCTGGTGAGCAAACTCTACTTCCTACAAATCATTTCTGGTGAGGACTTCCGTCTCCGGGCGGAGCATCAGTATGTCGCCGGGGTCAACTTCTTCGACCGGGGAGCAATCTTCTTCTCTACCTTAGACGGAACGCTCGTGCCAGCGGCCAATGTCAAACTAGGCTTCACCCTTCATATCAATCCAAACATTTTACGCGCGCGGTCTGACTTAGATGAGATTTATAATCAGCTTAATGCAATCACGCCGATAGAGAGAGAAGTTTTCCTAGTCAAAGCGACCAAGGCAGACGACCCTTACGAAGAACTGGTCAAGCGCTTACCAGATGAAGTGGCTGTAGAAATCCAAGCGCTCAAATTGCCAGGCATCGCTGTCACTCGCGAACGCTGGCGCGCTTATCCGGGAGAGAAGATGGCTGCACACGCGGTGGGACTTATCGGCTACAGTGGTGATGAGTTGGCCGGTCGTTATGGCTTGGAGCGTTACTACGAGCCAGTACTTTCGCGCGACGGCGATGACGTCTTCGTCAACTTCTTCGCCGAGATCTTCTCTAATATAAAATCAGTTGTCAAAGACGGTGGGGCGCTCGAGGGCGACATCATCACCACCATCGAGCCTTCGGTCGAGGCCTTCCTCGAAAGCGAGCTTAGCAAGGTGACGGAGAAATATGCTTCAGAGTTTACTGGCGGCATAGTCATCGATCCGAAGACAGGCGAGATCATCGCCATGGCGCAGACACCCACCTTCGACCCCAACTTTCCGCAGAATGAAGCGAATTCCGCCATCTTCAGTAATAAAATGGTTGAGGACCGTTATGAGATGGGCTCGATTATAAAAGCTCTGACCATGTCAGCTGGTCTTGATTCCGGAGCGGTGACTGCGCGTACCACTTACAACGATCCAGGCTGTATCACTTTGAATACTAAAACATTTTGTAATTACGATGGTAAGTCGCACGGCAACAGTCTGCCTATGCAACAAGTGTTGAACCAGTCGCTCAACACCGGCGCGGCCTTCGTCGTTTCTAAGATGGGCAACAAGAAGTTTAGCGACTACATGCTCAACTTCGGATTGGATGAGAAGACCGGCATTGATCTGCCCAACGAAGGCAACTCGCTGGTCGCCAATCTTAAGACCGGCCGTGATCTGGAGTCTGCCCAGGCCTCCTTCGGCCAGGGTATTGCGCTCACACCTATTGGCACCGTACGTGCCTTGTCAGCTATCGCTAACGGCGGCACCCTCATCACTCCGCATCTAGTGAGGGAGGTGCATTACAAACTCGGCCCGAGTAAGGCCGTGAGCTATCCGGCTGAAGCCGAGAGGCAGAGGGTGATTACTCCGGAGGCTTCGGCCGAGATTTCAAGAATGCTGACGGAGGTAGTAGACCGCTCACTCCGCGCCGGGCAAGCGCGGCTAGAGAATTATAGTGTAGCCGCCAAAACCGGTACCGCCCAGATCGCAAATCCGGCCGGCGGAGGGTACTACCAGGACCGCTTCCTCCACTCGTTCTTCGGCTACTTCCCATCCTATGATCCGGAATTCTTGGTGTTCCTTTTCACTTATTATCCGAAAGAAGTTCAGTTCGCCTCCGAGACTCTAACCGACTCATTCTTCAACATCACCAAGTTCCTCATCAACTATTACGCCATCCCGCCTGATAGAGAAGCGGCGCCACCTTCGCCACTTAGTAGCAATATTTAAAGGGAACGCCCGCTAGCGCGGGCGTTGTTGACTGGCTCTGTCTTCGATGACAGCCTCCAGCATTTCAAGGGGTAGAGGGCCTTCGCGGCGAGGTGCTTCTCCGGTACGAAAGATTGCGTCTATCGTACTTTCCGGAAAAACCGACAGATATAGCGCAACCTTCTGCCACGAAATCGCATCACTCCAGAGCCTGTCGCCCCACAGGCCACGGTTGTTAGCTGAATTTGCCGCGACCCTATGGTCACGCCAGAATCCGTAGTTGGCGGTTCTGATCCAGAAGTACCCGAAACCGCCGCCAACAATGAAGTTGGTCCGCCCGCTCTTGTTGCTTCCCAAAAACCACAGGACATGGTCGTTGAGCTCTAGCCGCGGCCACTGGTTATACGGCAGGCGCACCACGAGAGTGTTGTTCGCCGGAATTGAATAGTGGGCGGGCAAGTAGATCCAAGCGAAGCTCAAGGTGACATCGATAGGACTCTTGTCTTTGAGTTCAACGAGGCCAATTCTCGTGATCCGCCCCGCGACTACGAGTTCGCTTCGGTGGAGAAGTTCGTCGAGCGAAAGGGTCTCGAACGGAGCGATGACAGGAGCACGATGAGCACACCCTACCAGCAGAAGCGCGAAGGCGACAGAAAGCAAAATGCGCATTAGCGGACCTCCAAATTGTGTCTGACCCAATCTTAGACTCTTAAAGACAAGAGTCAATTAATTAAACATTTATTAAAAGAAAGCCGCCACACCGAGAAGTGCCCGGTGTGGCGAACTTTAGCTTGAAGAAGGGGTTAAGGAGTAAACATGCACAGCTCCGATAGTTATCCTCTCTTCAACGTCAGGAGTAAATGGTCCTGACGAGAAGACAGGCGGATTACTCTCGACCATGACGGCGGCCTTGCGCACCGCATCGACCAGATTGTCCGCGTCGTAAACGACTACACCACTTCCCTTGGATACCTCATTTTGAAACGACTCGATCTTCAGGTAGAAATCCATGGACATCCTTTCGAACTTAGTGAGTTGGCCTCGGCAGAAATTGTTCGGTTATTTTATTGTAGTACTCGGCATTGGCTGCAAAACCTTCCCGGATATCTTGGGCCAGCTGCTCATCTTCAAGTCGCTTGAGCTTTTCTTCGATCGCCACACGAACGAACTTGCTACGAGTAATTTGAAGCTCTTGCGCTGCATGGTCAGCGCGGGCGATCAAAGTTGTCGGGGCTTGCAAAATCACTTTCTGCGATGGTTCGACATCTCTTTTCCAAGACTTAGTAGTCATGTTATTTCTCCAGTAGTTCAAAGGTGAACGTACAAGATACCTGATCTAATCTTAAACTTTTAATAGCAACCTGAATAGAGTTGACATTTTAAATAAATGATGTAATCTGTTGCAAGACAAGGAGGAACGCGTATGCATTCATGGGAGGAAGCTGCTCTCCGCTACGAAAAAGCGAAGGGGAGCGGCTGGAAGAAAGAGTACGGCCGAAAAAAGGTCATTACCCACCCCCAACATCTCGACATTCGTGCGTTTGTGGAGAGCGAAGAGGGTCAAGCAGCGCAGAAACTGCTCAAGGCCAAAGCGGGTATGATCGTGTTGGTAGATGCCCCACGCCGAGAGAGACACAACGGCTCTGACCCTCTCGCTATGGCCATCGGTTTTGACGGAGAGGGGCTGTGCGAGTTCACGCAAATCTGCGGATTCACCCCGCATTTCGGCGCACCCAAGCCGAGTGTCCAGCGCCTCACCCTCGAGGAAGCCTTGAGGAAAATCCAAGGCTTCAAGAAGGGCGCCTCTTCCGAGGTCCATATGCCGAGCATTTACATGGCCCTCGACTACATCGCCAACCAGGCGCCTTAAAGGCGCCTGGGATTTTTTATTCTTGATTCATTATTCATTATTCGTTATTCTTTCTACGTTAGAGGCCCTATCGTCTATCGGTTAGGACACAGCCTTCTCAAGGCTGGAAGCGCGGTTCGATTCCGCGTAGGGTCACAAAAGCGCGCATATGAAAAGACTGGACTGCTCCAGTCTTTTTGCGCTTTTGTGAAAATGGAAGCATGTTTTTCTAGCAGGAAAAACAGCTGAGTTCGGGGCTGGAAAATTCATTTCGGGTAGAAATGAATTATTGTGGCTCACACAGACTTGCATGCGAAGCATTCCATTTTTCAATACATAAAATAATAGGTATAGATTCTAGACATGAAGCTAAGTTAAATGATACTCTTTTCCCGGAGGACAGTAATGACTTTTCAATCAATCATGACGGGGCTAGGCATAAGCTTAGTCCTGTTGGCATCACTTTGGTTAATCGAGCAGCGGAAAAGCCGGGGAAAGGGAGTGGAGCCGACATCTCTCGGTGGTTGGCTACTGTTTGCCATTGTGTTCATCCCGCTTTTCGGTACGCTCTTCGCACTCGCTGCCGAAGGTCAGTAACGAATCAACTGTCGGTCGCCCTCTTTGTGGGCGACCGACCTTTTCATTTTATTCGTATCATTCGATCCAATTCGTTTACCTTGAGCCTGTCGAAAGGCTATAATTCGTGTCATGACCTTTCAAGAACAAGTTTATAGAGTGGTGAAGAAAATTCCGAGAGGAAAAGTTTTGACATACAAAGAAGTAGCCAAGAGGACGGGAAAACCTAAAGCTTATAGAGCAGTTGGCACAGTATTGAGCAAAAACTTCGATCCGAAAATTCCATGTCATAGAGTCATCCGTTCAGACGGGAAGATAGGAAATTATAATAGAGGCGGGAGACTAGCGAAAATAAAAATTTTGAAGAAAGAAGGGTATATAAAGAGATAGGGCGGGCACCTTTCGATGCCCGCCCTTGGAGTCTAGGTCCCGCCGTCTGCGGAGTTCTCTGTGGTATCAGATCCACGTCGATCGCCAAGCGGACTGTCCTCCGGTCCCAGACCGTGGTCCTGCGTCACGCGCAACTGACGCCCCGAACCGATGGGAGGGCCGATGGGCACTCTTTTCGAAGGCCTTCGACGTCGACTGAGATCACTGCGCGATTGGGGCCTAGAGCATCCGGTCTGTGCCATACACGCTCCTGGGAAAGTGAACCTAGGTACCTCCAGGTTCTATATTTACCCTACACCTCAACTGTCGCGCTTACAATTGAGTTATTAACAGTGTGGGCAGACACCTTTCGATGTCTGCCCGTGTGATACCTATCCGGTACCGAGTATTTCGTCGTCGAGGATGTCCCGGCGCCTCTCAACTTCCGCGCCGGCCGAGGCGCTACGCCGATCGATCTCAGGGTGATGGTCGTTCTGCTTGAGAAGCCAAGCATCCGGCTTTTGCGCCGCAATGGCCGTTGCTGGCCGGAACGGCTTGCTGAATGGTCGTCGACCTCGCGTGTGATCTCGACGCATGTGTGCCTCCTATGTCCACCCTAGCACAAAAGGGTTACTGTGTCAACAGACTATCCACAGCCTCTTTGACCAAACTTCCGTCAGCCTTGCCCTTAAGCTCTTTCATAATCGTGCCTATAAATTGTCCCGACTTCGCCGAGGCTACGTCGGGTAAGCCCGCTACTTTGTTTTTCACATATTCAAACACTTCCTCGCGGGACATCTGGGCAGGGAGATAGATTTCAAGAATAGCGAGTTCGGACTTCTCAACTTCGGCCAAATCAGAACGTCCGCCTTTCTCATACTGCTCGATAGAATCTTTTCTCTGCTTGACGGCACGTGAGATGACAGAGAGCACTTCCTCATCGGAAAGCATTTCATCTGGCTTCCTTTTCTTAGCCACCGCTTCATTGGTAAAAGATGATAGAAGTCCGCGGATGACGTTTAAACGCACCGCATCCCTAGCCTTCATAGCCTCGATCATCTGGCCTTTGATATCTGTGTGTAGTGACATGATACAATTCTAGCATATGAACTGGACTCTGGTCATTTTAGGTCTCATTCTTGTGGTAAATCTTTGGCTTGTTTTTAAACTTACCCGTCCCAATAAAACTGAAGAAAAAAGCGAGGGCATGAATCTTCTGCTCACCCAACTCAACGAACTCTCACGCACCGTAGATCACAAGATGAATGAGAGTAATAAGATGATGAGTGAATCAGTCCGAGTGCAATTCGGGGAATCCGCCAAGCTTATTAGGGAAGTGACACAAGGGCTGACCAAGCTCGATGAGACCAATAGACAAGTGGTCTCCTTTGCTGACCAGCTTCAGTCCTTGCAAGATATTTTAAAGAATCCCAAACAGCGTGGCGTCCTCGGCGAGTATTACCTTGAGACCTTGCTCAAAAATGTCTTGCCCCCAGGAAGCTACCAAATGCAATACCCGTTCCCTGATGGCACTATTGTCGACGCGGCAGTCTTTGTCAAAGATAAAATCATTCCAGTAGATTCCAAATTTTCTCTTGAGAATTATAATCGTTTAGTTGAGGAAAAAGACCCGTTAGAGAAAGATAGGTTAGAGAAGCTTTTCGTCGCTGACCTCAAGAATCGTATCGCAGAGACTTCCAAATACATCCAGCCCGGACAAGGCACGATGGACTTCGCCTTCATGTTCATCCCACACGAAGCCATCTACTACGACCTCATCGTCAATAAGATTGGCGCGCTCAAAGAAGATTCGGAAACTCTGATACAGCGAGCGGCTTCTAAATATCACGTACTCGTCGTCTCACCGACTTCCTTCCTAGCATACCTCCAAACCGTCCTCCAAGGGTTAAACGCTCTTCATATCGAGGAGAAGGCTGTGGAGATTATAAAGAGGGTAGAGGAGCTCGGCAGGCACCTCAAGAGCTACGAAGAGTACTACGGCAAGCTAGGCAACGCCCTTTCGACTACCGTAAACCACTATAATTCTGGCTATAAGGAGCTCGGTAAGGTAGATAAGGATGTGCTACGCATCACAGGCACTGGAATAGGACTCGAGACCTTAACTCTAGATAAGCCCAGCATTGAATAAAACGTTGACTTCAGGCAGCGAGTGAGTGCGGAAGCTTGCTTACGCAACGAGGGAGCGAACCTGAAGCGACACGAGCGAAGCGAGGGTTGACTTTAGAGCGACCTTCAGTAGAATAAGACCCCTAATGACTACCGCTACCGCAACCCCAAAAAAGACTACTCGAAAAGCCCCTGCCCCCAAAGCTAGAACCAAGCCCCTAGCCCCTAGAACCTCGGGTCTCTTTGCCACTTTCGCTACAGGTGGCAAGCAATACCGCGTAGCAGTAGGGGATTTGGTAAAGATTGAGAAACTTTCAGACACTCACAAAGAAGGCGATTCACTCATCTTCGAGAACGTCCTCCTTATAGACAACGGGGCTTCCGAGATCACTCTGGGAACTCCTTTCATCAAAGGCTCATTCGTCAGTGCTACTTTAAATAAAATTGCTCGTTACAAAACCATCGACGTCATCAAATACAAGCAGAAGTCCCGCTACTTCAAGAAATACGGCCACCGCCAGCCATACTTCGAAGTCAAGATTGATTCGATTAAATAAAATAAGAAAGGCCGGTGCGAGAGCGCCGGCTTTTTTGTTTGATTTGTCGGGGCGAGCTTACGCAGCTCGTCCGCAGGTACGAGACGCCCACAGCAGTTCGGCAACGATAGGGCTTTCCCCAGTGGCAACCGAGTCAGCGATGAATTCCTCATGTGACCGGGTAGCCAGCCGATGAAGCTCTTTCTTCTCTTCTTCGCTCTGATGAAAACGTCCGTCGACAATCGTAAACCATGGAAATGGCATAGTCCCTCCTTCACCAATATGGCACCTTATTTAGTCCTATGCAACAGCGCGTTCTTGAGAGTTTCTGGGTCGGCGTATTCGAGTTCGGCACCAGTGGAGAGGCCACGGCCGAGGACAGTTATAATAAGTTGGGAAGTTCCAAAGTTTGTAAGTTTGGATTTTAAATATTCGGCGGTGCTTTCACCATCTAAGTTGGCATTCATAGCGAGAATTATTTCTTTGATATTTTTATCTTTTTTTATTCGTGCTTCGAGATTCGATATTCGGATTTTCTTTTCTGGTTCCTTCTCCAGAATCGGCACCACACCGCCTAGCACGAAGTAGTAGCCCTTGTAGCTTCCGCTTCTTTCTACTGCTTCCAAGTCGATATCTCTTGGTACGATCATGAGCATGGAACTATCCCGGCTTTCATCTGAGCAAATAGTGCAGACCCTTGAAGCCTGACTGCCCTTAACAAAAAATTTGAGGCATTCGCTACATTGAGAGATTTCTTTCTTGAGCTCCTGGATGGCTCCAACTAATTCGCCGGAATAACTGCCGTTACGAGAGAGAAGGTAATAGACAAACCGCTTGGCCTGTCTGGGACCAATACCCGGAAAGCTTCTGAACAATTCTGTTAGCTTATCAATTGAATTCATTGGTTGATTATATCAATAAGTGCCAATCTACAAATATATGCCAATCTACGAATTTCTACTAATCATTGCTGGGAATACAAATAACCCGTTTTGGGCGAAGGAACTTGTCGCTAAAATTGATTAGCAGTCCCAATGTAATATGAGTTTGTTGAAGATAGTTCTGCATTTGGCGAAAATGCGCTCTGCCTAATACACGAATTACCTTTAGCTCTAAAAGCATTTCATTATTTTCTCCTACCATAAAATCAACTATATTGCCTGAATCTCCTATTCTAAACTCCCTTTGATACTGAAGGCCTTCAATTTTGAATCTTTCTTCAAGAAGATCCGCGTATTGTTTTTCCCGAGCGAATTGCCCTAATTCATTATGAACATCAAAGGCCAATCCTACTACTTTGTAGGACAATTCTGGATATAAAACTTTGGCCCCGTCTTCTGCATTATTCGTAGCCATTTGTAGAATTCGTGTGATTTGTAGATTGGTACTTGCTTCTTTAGAAGTTTTTGAACTCCTCCTCCGCCTTGCCATAGTTACTGTAATCAATCTCTACAAATGTATTGAAACGAGTGTGATAGTCGAGCGTGGCTGTGCCCAAAGGGCCGTTCCTGTGCTTGGCGATGATAAGCTCCTTCCTCTGCACCTCCTTCATCCGGCCGTTCTCGTCACGAATGTCTTCTTCGTTACTGTGGATGAACATGACTAGGTCAGCATCTTGCTCGATGGAGCCGGAGTCACGTAAGTCAGAGAGCTTAGGCTTGCCGCCGCGGGTCTCAACGGCGCGTGAGAGCTGGGAGAGGGCGATGACCGGAATGTTTAATTCACGCGCCAAGTGCTTGAGTGAGCGGGAGATCTCGGTGACCTGCTGGACCATCGAGTCACTAGCGCGAGCAGTCGAAGGCGCCATGAGTTGTAGGTAGTCGACCACTAGGAGCTTGAGGCCCTTCTCGATCTTGAGCTTCCTGGCAGCCGAGCGCATCTTCATGATGGTGTTACCGGCCTGGTCGTCGATAAATATTGGCGTACGAGAGAGGTCGTCGAGCGCGTCGCGAATGTTTTTGAAAACGTCTTCGCGCCAAGTGCCAGTCTGGGTCTTGATGCCTTTCCTGATGACCGAGGCGTCTGTGCGGCTCTGTGCAGCCACGATACGGTCCACCAACTGGTCGGCGCTCATCTCAAGGGAGAAGATGCCCACGGGGGTCTGATGCTCGCTCGCGGTGCGCCTAGCGATGTCGAGAGCTAGAGCGGTCTTACCGACAGAGGGACGGGCGGCGATGATGATGAGGTCGGAGTTCTGGAAACCGCCCAAGATGTCGTCGAGGGACTTGAAGCCGGTGCGCACTCCGCGCAGTTCATGCTCGGCGCTCGAGAGCTTCTCGAAACGTTCGAAGGCATCGTGAAGAAGGGGAGTAAGGTCCTTGAAACGAGTTGAGCCTGAAAATCGTTCGGTAATGTCGAAGACCTTTTTCTCAGCTTGGTCGAGAATTTCTTCTAATTCGCCCGCTTCGTTGAAGCCTAAGTGCGAGAGATGCTCGGAGGCTTCGATCAACTGCCTCATCATGAATTTCTTCATGACAATCTCGGCATAGTGCTTGACGTTGGCCGAAGAAGGGACGGTTCCGGAAAGTTCGGTCAGATAGGTCGTGCCACCGAGACGCTCGAGCTGATCCTTTTCTTTCAACCTTGATGAGAGTGAGAGAATATCAATCGGCTGATGCTTGCCGAAGAGTTCAAGCATTGTTTCAAAGATGATGCGATGCTTCTCGAAGTAGAAAGACTGCGTCCCGACGATGTCGATCACTTCGTAAAACGCATCGGGGCGCAACATGATCGAACCGAGAAGCGCCATCTCCGCTTCGAGCGAGTGCGGCGGGATACGAAGCCCGGCGTTGGTGATGGGACTTTGTCCGGAAATTTGCATGACACGAATTATAGCGAATATGATCGAATGACACGAATATACAAACAGGGGAAAATGTGGTGGGTAAAGTGGGGATTAGCTCAATAGCCCTAACCCCAGCACCTGGTCGAAATCCAGGATGGTGGCCAGCTTATTTTCCAGAGTGACATCCTTATCTTTAACCAACGTCCACAGGACTGCCAAAGCTTGCGGGGTATTGAGATCATTTTCTAACTTCTCTTTAAACTTGGCTTTGTAAGCCTCATCGACCACTCCGATGTCAGAGGTGCCCTTTGACACAAAGTCTTTCAGTTTTTTATAGGCATTCTGCGCGGCTTCAAGCGCCTCCCAAGTAAAGTTTACCGGCGTACGGTAGTGGGATAGGAGGAAGAGATATCGCAAGGAAAGTGGCGGGAAACCTTTCTTAAACACATCACGAATGGTGAGGAAATTGTCCTTACTCTTACTCATCTTCGCCGAATCAATATTTAAAAAGCCGGTGTGGAGCCAGTACCTCACAAACGGTTTTAACCCCGAAATAGATTCCATTTGAGCAATCTCTGCCTCGTGGTGAGGGAAGATGAGGTCGACAGCGCCACCATGGATGTCGTACTGTGGACCGAACTCCGTCTCGGTAATAGCCGTATCCTCGATATGCCAGCCGGGCCGGCCTTCGCCAAGATCTGATGGCCAGAAGGGTTCGCCTTCTTTCCTAAATTTCCAAAGGCAGAAGTCTCCCGAATTTTTCTTCTCCGGATTCTCATCGATTCTCGAGACCGAGTCGTCGGGCTTCAGCGAACTCCTGCCCGAGAGCTTCCCGTAATCCGCGAATGCTTTGATATCGAAATAGTAGCCGTCAGAAATCTTGTAAGCAAAATCCTGATCCAAAAGTCTTTTGACCTGACTTACAATCTGGGGAATATAATCATGCGCCCGCGCGTACTTACTGACACTCTCGTTATTGAGACTCTTCATATCCGCCAAGTAATACTCTTCATACTCTTCTGCCAACTCTGTCGGATCAATACCACGCTCTGTTGCTCTGTTGATAATCTTGTCGTCTATGTCAGTAATGTTTTGGAGATAAGTAACGTTATAGCCAAGGTAGGAGAGGATGCGGGCAACGAGGTCAAACTGGGTGTAAGTTTTGGCATTGCCGATGTGGGCATAATCGTAGACCGTCGGGCCGCAGACAAACATCTTCACCTTGTCCGCTAGAAGAGGCTGGAAATCTTCCAGGGAACCAGTCAGAGTGTTATATAGCTTTAGCGCCATTGAACCATTATATGTTAAAATACTGCGAATGGAATTCCTAAGAAAACACACCGCTCTTATCGGCCTGGGGCTACTCATCGCTATTGTCTTCTATAACGTTGGTAAGAATTCTGGTCAGAATGAGATTTCTGCCACGGTCTCAAACATAGAGAATGCGATACCAGAGGAAACTCCTTCGGTAGACTTTACGGCGTTCTGGAAAGCCTGGAACGTCATCAACGAGAAGTATGTATCGGCCTCGACTACTGCAGAGAAAGTCGATGATCAGGAGAAGCTCTGGGGAGCTATCGAAGGCTTGGCCGCATCGCTCGGCGACCCGTATACCGTCTTCTTCCCGCCGGTCGAGGCCGAAATGTTCGCCTCTGACATCCGCGGCAACTTTGAGGGAGTCGGCATGGAGGTGCTCGCCCAAGGCGGAGCTATTACCGTCGTCGCTCCGCTCAAGGATAGTCCGGCTCAACGTGCCGGCATCATGGCAGGGGATAGAGTGATCAAGATCGATGGCAAAGAAACCAGTGGGCTCACCACCGAAGACGCAGTCCAGATCATCCGCGGCCCAGCACGTACCAAAGTGACCCTCACTATATTTCGAGCCGGGGTTAAGGAACCTTTTGATATTGCAGTTATCCGCGACGTTATCAATATTCCGACTATAGATGTCGAGCAGTTGCCGGGAGGCGTCTTTAAAATAGATCTCTACAGCTTCTCCGCGAACTCGCCCAATCTCTTCCGCGGGGCGCTGCGTGAATTCATTCTCTCCGGCTCTAACAAGCTCATTCTCGACCTACGCGGCAACCCAGGTGGCTACCTCGAGGCGGCTATCGATATGGCCAGCTGGTTTTTGCCGGCAAGTCGTGTAGTAGTGAGAGAAGACTTCGGTGGTACTAAAGAAGAGAGGGTTTACAGGAGTCGTGGCTATGACATCTTCACCGATGATTTGAAATTTGTGATCCTCGTTGACAAGGGCTCAGCTTCGGCTTCAGAGATCCTGGCCGGCGCGCTTGCCGAGCATGGTCGGGCGGTCTTGGTGGGGGAGACGACCTTCGGTAAGGGTTCAGTCCAGGAACTTATCGACATCACTCCGGACACTTCTCTGAAACTAACCGTCGCTAGGTGGCTCACTCCTCATGGTGTCTCCATCTCGGAGAAGGGGATAGAGCCTGACTACAAGGTGCCTTACACCACCGCTGATCGTACTGCTGGGCGTGATCCGCAGTTCGACAAAGCACTTGAGATTTTAAAAAAATAGTTCGACAAGCTCACTATAAATAAACAGATGAAGGTCATACTACTTAAAGATGTTAAGGGTGTCGGACGTAAGTTCGACGAGAAGAACGTGGCGGATGGCTACGCCTTGAATTTTCTATTACCAAGAGGACTTGCTCTCTTGGATGATAATGCGAGCAAGTCCCGGGTAAAACAGCTTAAGGAACAAAGTGAGACGAAGAAAGAGGTGCTGGAAACAAAGATAGCCGAGAAAGAATCGAAGCGTCTGGAGAAGCGTCTGGAGCTCGAGAAGTTTAAGCTGGAACAACGTTCATAACCTTCTTCTTCATAATAGTGTTGTCGAAGTGAATCTTGCGCTTGTAGGTGAGCGAGACGATACCGTCCTTAAGAGCGAAAAGTGTGTGGTCCTTGCCCATGGAGACGTTAGTGCCGGGCATGACATCAGAACCACGCTGGCGCACGAGGATAGAGCCGACCTTGGCGCGATCGCCCGGAGTGACCTTGATCCCCAGATA
The DNA here is from genome assembly GCA_030674415.1 of bacterium. Classification (GTDB taxonomy): domain Bacteria; phylum Patescibacteriota; class Minisyncoccia; order Phycocordibacterales; family Zambryskibacteraceae; genus UBA5004. Next base: position 16,404 of record JAUSGP010000009.1, read on the forward strand.
TTTAGGATTGGAATCTCGGCCGTTTCTAGTTGTTCCTGCTGACTTCTTATGTGCCATAATGTTTTATAATATTGCCGTATGAATATATCAGAAGAGGTGAGCTTTGACAACAGGCAGCGAGGGAATGTGGAAGTTCCACTTACACAGAGCCCGAGCGAACCTGTTGCGACGTTTACGTTCGACAAGGATGGTCACACAGAGCGTTTCCCGCTGTTTAAAAAACTCTTCTTAGCTTTAGTCATCATCCTGACTGCCACGCTCTCCTTTGGCCTAGGTCGATTATCAGGAGTAGGGAATAGGGAGGGGATTAAGGTCGAGTACGATGCTGAACTAACGACTGACAACCTACGACCAACGACGGCTTCCGCTATTAATTCCATTTCTCCTAAAACTTCTGAACTTACAGACTTACAAACTTCCGTTGTAGCTTCCAAGAACAGTTCTAAGTATCATTACCCATATTGTCCGGGTGCCAAGCAGATTGCGGAGAAAAATAAGCTCACTTTTGCCTCTCCGGCAGCTGCTGAAGCATCAGGCTATATTTTAGCCTCCAATTGTAAGCCGAAATAATGGTAATATATGGCTCAACAGAGCCATAGCTATATGACTAGACCACATTAAATGCTTGACATCAAGTCCTAGGTATGCTAGTATGTATATGAGTCAGCAACGTGCTGGCTTTTACTTTGGGAGAGGTGCTTTCACCTAATAGTGCAAGCAATCGGATACGGCCACCCAAATTTAGAAGTTTATCCAACACCTATTTTACAGCTTACTACTCTTAGTCTTCTCTTGAGCTTCTCTTCTTCGGCTATGGCCGTCATGCCCGCGATCACTTCGCCCATGACACCTTCTCCGGAAATGGAGGTCAAGACTGTGGACCTGCCTTACGAGGTGAGGTCCGAGGACTATCAACCGCTCACAGATCCGAAGAACGTCGAGAAATTCCTGAACGACTATTTCGCAGACATGCCGCTCATGGCGAGAATCGCCAAGTGCGAATCCCGCAACCGCCACTTCAACAAGAGTGGTGAGGTGCTCCGAGGGGAAGTAACTCCGCTTGACCGTGGCGTGATGCAGATCAACCTGCACTACCACAAGGCAGCCGCGGAGAAGCTCGGTCTCGATGTGCATAACATCGACGACAACGTGGCCTACGCCCGTTACCTCTACGAGAAGCAGGGAGCCAAGCCTTGGATGTCATCCTCGGCCTGCTGGTCCAAGTTCCTCGGTTCTGAAGTAGCCAAGAAATAAGATTCCAATAAACCCGCCCTTACCGGCGGGTTTATTGTTTTAAATAAGTTTGATAGCATTATTTATAGAAGGAGAAAGCCATGCCCAGAAAAATACCGGACGATAGCCTGACCCCGGCGCAGCGCAAGAAGCTCGAGCAGAGGCTCTTCAGACTCGGGAAGAAGAAGTACGGTCTGGATGACCAGACCGCCCGTAAATGGGCAAAGCGCTTCGCCGCATGCTGAAGCAGCAGGTAGACCGCCGTCACCAGAGAAGCCGCACCGAGCGCCTCTCGGTGCGGCGGCTTTTTTATTTATGAAAGAATATACGATCTTAGACGTTTAGAGTAATTGACACTGTATATACAATGTATATAATAGCTAACATGAATACACAAGTAAATTTCAGGACCAATAAGAAGACCTTGGCTCGCGCTGACAAAATCTTTCAAAACATGGGAATGGATAGATCCACTGCTCTTAATATGTTCCTCACTCGTGTAGAAGCCGAGAGGGGACTTCCCTTTACAGCCAAGGATCCAGCGGTGATTCGTGCTAAATGGGATAAGGAAATTGCTGCCGCCAAGAAAACCAAAGGGTATAAGAGTACGAAAGAAATGATGAAAGCGATCCTTGGATAACGAACAAGGATGTATACCCGTAAACCCACCAGGTCCTTTAAAAAATCTCTCAAGAAGATTGCTTTTTCGGGTGATAGTAAAATCAGAATGGAAATTGAGAATGTAATAGGGAAGCTGGTAAATGATGAGAAATTAGATAAAAAGCATCACGACCATCCTCTTAATGGACCTCTGGATAACTGTCGAGGGTGCCACATCAGACCAGATTTGATCCTCATATATCAAGTTGACGATAATGACCTCATATTGGTCGATATAGGCTCTCATTCTGAGCTGTTTGGATAAATTAATCCTTTAAAGGATGAAACTCCTTATGCGTCTTCTCCGCATATTT
>JAUSGP010000019.1 GCA_030674415.1 bacterium
AAGTATGTAAGCGGAAAGGGGCTCGGCTGAAGTTAGCACATTCGTCGAGCGTAGGAGGAGGTCTAAAGCTACCAGGCACGTGGAGCGTGCACCTTAGCTGTTTAATTTAAAATAGGTTCGGATTTGGTAGTATAGATGCACCCTAATCAAACTCACCTCGGTTTCGGGGATTTTTTGGCGCGCGGCGCGGAGCGCCGAGTAAGGTGGGCTAACGGATTCTAGGATTCGCCGGTGGTGGAGAGTGGGGTTCAAAAATTCAAAGCCGAAAGATTTTTGGAGGAGAGAGATTTTAATCCCCGGGTTCGGAGAGGTCGTGCTATTTAGTATGTGCTTGCCCCACCCACCCGTGCGCGCACATGGAATACTGCTCCCTAACACTATTAACATTGGAGTGAAACACCAGGAAAAGCTTTGGGGCTAACGATGTACCGTACTGGTAAGTTCTTATCTCGTTTTTCTTCAGGTATAAACACAATAATCATATCGTCTCCCAATTTGAGACTTAAAAGAAAAACAATGACCTCCTCACAAAACATGCTCATACTTTTCCAATAGGACTCAAGAATTTCTTCGATAGTTTGATCAGGCGCGACAGGTAGACGAACTTGCACCTTATGATTCGCATCGAGAGTATAATGCAAATCTGGCAAATGCCAGCCTTCATGTTCAATTTTATTACGTAAGTCATTAAATGATTCGTACCAAGAAGCTCTATGATGCTTCATGAACGCATTGAGTCCTTTGAATCGTTCATCATTTTCATCCAGTACAAAATTTTTTAATCCTTTGCGTAACTTCTTCTCATCATTAGAAAAAAGAAATCCTATATTTGATCCCATGTACCGCGAGTGAGCAATAAGGCTTCCTATTGCCATTTCCCCCCGAATGAAAAAGTCTTTGAAAAAAATGTTGAGCTCGTCATCTATTGGCTCATTTACGTCAATTTGATTGCCGTGATACTTTCCGTCTTTTCCTGCTCCCACGTCTTCAAGATGTTGTGATATGAGCGCGACGCATTTTTTCTTAACAATATTCATTTCAAGCAGATTTTGAAAAACAGGATTAAAACTTTTGTCATACTCCAGCTGCTTATCTCTTCCATAAGCACAACTTCTGATATTGCCAAGACCGAACAAGAAACGGGTATAAAAGTCATGGTCCTTACCAAGGTCATACCCCTTACGAAGCACCCCTACCTCTTGACGTTTATTCATATGGCAGTTTTTATATTTCAACCCGCTTCCACACGGACATTTTTCATTACGACCAACTTTCATATTCGCTGTATAATACACCCTATGAATTACTTTCTCTACGCTCGAAAGAGCACTGATGTCGAGGACAAGCAGGTCCTCTCTATTGAAGCCCAGCTTGCCGAGCTGCGCGCTTTGGCCAAGAAAAAAGGCTTGGCTATAAGTGAAGAATTTGTTGAGAAGCGTACGGCAAAAATGCCTGGTAGGCCGGTCTTTAATGAAATGGTTCGAAGAATCCAGAAAGGCGAAGCGCAAGGAGTAGTTTGTTGGAAGCTGGATCGCTTAGCCCGCAATCCGGTAGATGGCGGCCAAGTCCAGTGGCTTTTGCAGGAAAAAGTTATCCAGCATATCCTCACTCATAATCAGAGTTACTACTCTTCAGACAACGTTTTAATGATGTCTGTTGAGTTCGGAATGGCGAATCAATACATAAGAGATTTGAGCCAGAATACTAAAAGAGGTTTAAGAGCCAAAGTGGCTAAGGGAGAATTCCCCGGCACTGCTCCCACTGGTTATCTTAATGATAGCCGGAAGAAAAGTATTGTTATTGATAGAAAGAAGGGAAAGATTGTCAAAGAAGCTTTTGAGTTATATGCGCAGGGAAACTCCCGTCTTGAAGATATCGGTAATTTTCTCTATCAGAGAAATGTGAGAAGTCTTCAGGGAAACCGAATACATAAAGACCGCATCAAATACATCCTCTCTAACCCTTTTTACTACGGCCATTTCTATTACTCTGGAGAAATACACGAAGGCAAGCATCCTCAGCTAATCAACAAGAAACTCTTTGATAAAGTTCAAGAGGTAATGGTCCAAAGAGGCCACCCACAGAAGCCCAGAAACGACCCTAAGGCCTTCTGTGGCCTCTTGCGCTGTGCTACTTGTGGAATGATGATTACCGGAGAATATAAGGTCAAAAGGCAGAAGAACGGCAATGTTCATGAGTATCACTATTACCGCTGTTCTAAGAAGTCCAAGCTCATAAAGTGTGATGAGCCCCAAGTGAGACAGGAAGATCTAATTACCGAAATCGACAATATCCTTAACACCTACGCCATGCCTTCTCCGTGGGCCAAAGAATTCGGTTTATTAATGAAAGAAGATGAAAAGAAAGCCGAGCAAGAGAGTGCTGAGATAATTGAAGACCTACGAAACAAGGTCTCTACTATTTCAGAGAAGATCCAAAGACTTCTAGATGTCTATTTAGCCCAAGACATAGACCGAGAAACTTATCTCAAAGAACGCTCAAAACTTTTCTCTAATAAGAAAAGTTTTGAGGAGAAAATATATAATTTAGAAAGAGACGCTAAAGCTTGGCTCGAACCGATGCAAGAATGGCTAAATGTGGCTTCTAGCCTAGCTGAAGCCTCGCAATCGAACGACCTCTCCTCCAAAAAATCTTCTCTCCAGAAAATCTTCGGCTCGAACCCCACTCTCCACCACCGGCGAATCCTAGAATCCGTTATCCCACCTTACTCGGCGCTCCGCGCCGCGCGCCAAAAAATCCCCGAAACCGAGGTGAGTTTGATTAGGGTGCGCCGGGCAGGATTCGAACCTGCGAAGACCGAAGTCGCTTGGTTTACAGCCAAGTGCGATTGACCACTCCGCCACCGACGCGTGCAAACGAGGAGAAGAGGGTGTTTACATACTCTAGCTCCGAGTGCCGTGCGCGCCTCGGAACGAGGCCCGCAATTAAGCCATTTTAAAGTTTTTGGTGTGGATTGCAAGAATTTTAGGTAATGCTAGGATTTAGATAGGACGTTCTTCGGGGGAGAGAAACCCTCTGTTTCCTTTGGAAGCACTTACCTGCCGGCTCACGCGTTGTCATCCCATTATCGAGTGGAGCTCGGGGAAAAGACAAACAGGAGCAGAATTCCAAGGACTTCGGAGCGTCCAAAAACCCGCCGTCCCCTTCCATCTTTGAGCCTGAAGCGGGACACAACCCCTCCTGATTCTGTGCATCGAGCCGTAACGAGGCCGCCAGCTTGAGACACTGGCGGCCTTTCTCTTTATATAAACTATTTTAAAGCCGCTTCCCTTCGTGGAAGAATAGTGCTGACACGGCTCGAGTTTCTAGATTTTTTGATATCGAAAGTGAATTGACCATTGACCACATCCACCTGGATAGTGCCTCCAGAGAGAACTTTGTTGCCGATCATCATCGAAGCGACTGGATTAAGAATCTTGTCCTGGATCAGGCGCTTGAGTGGCCTTGCGCCGTATTGCGGGTTATAGCCTTCGCTAGCGAGAAGATCCAAAACTTGTTCGGTGACCGAGAGTTCGATCTCCTTCTCCGTCAAACGCTTTTTAATAATCTCGATCTGAATCCTCACAATATCTTTGATAGCCTCGCGAGAGAGGACGTCGAAGACGATGGTGTCATCTAGACGGTTTAAGAATTCCGGACGGAAGTGGTCTTTAAGAGTTGCCAAGACCTTCTCCTTGACCTCACTATAATTCTCCTTCTCGCCCTTGGAAAAACCAATTGACTGCATCTTGTCGATATATTGCGCACCAATGTTAGAGGTCATGATGATGACCGTGTTTTTGAAATTGATGACTCGGCCCTTAGCATCAGTCAGACGACCGTTGTCGAGGATTTGAAGGAGAATGTTGAAAACTTCCGGATGCGCCTTCTCTATCTCGTCGAAGAGGATGACAGAGTAAGGTCTGTGACGGACCGACTCGGCGAAGGATGAGCCTTCTTCAAAGCCGACATAGCCCGGAGGCGCGCCGATAAGCTTACTGATCGAGTGCTTCTCCATGAGCTCGGACATGTCCACTCTGATGAGGGCCTTCTCGTCGTCGAACATAAACTCCGCGAGCGCCTTGGTCAGCTCGGTCTTACCGACACCGGTAGGACCGAGGAAGATAAATGAACCTATCGGCTTGTTCGGGTCCGAGATTCCCGCGCGACTTCGCTTGACGGTGAGAGCAATCTTCCTGACCGCTTCCTCCTGACCGATGATGCGTTGTTTAAGAAACTCTTCCATACGGGAAAGTTTGTTCGCTTCTTCCTCGAGCATGCGGTAGACAGGGACACCGGTCCAGCGACTGACGATAGATGCGATGTCCTGAGCAGTAATCTCTTCTTTCAAAATGCGGCGAGAAGTCTGGAGCTTCTTGAGCCGTTTGCTCTGGATTTCAAGCTCCCTCTCAAGTGCTGGGATTCGGCCGTAGCGCAATTCTGCCGCGCGCGAGAGGTCCGCCCGCGCTTCGGCCGCCTCCGCTTCAAGACGAATGGTCTCGAGCAGTTTCTTGACTTCCTTAATCTCGCCGACAGCCTCCTTCTCGTTCTTCCATTTCAATTCAATCTCGCCTGTCTCTTCCTTCAAGTCCGCGATCGCCTGCTCAATCTCTTTAAGCCGAGCTTTGACCTTGGTAGATTTGACTTCCTTCTTGAGCGCTTCCTTCTCGATCTCAAGCTTCATGGTTTTAGACTGTGCTTCTTGGAGCACGGGCGGCATGTTTTCTAGTGAAATTTTTAAGAATGAAGAGGCCTCATCTATGAGGTCCACCGCCTTGTCCGGCAGGAATCGGTCCGTGATATAACGGCTAGATAAGATGACGGCGGCCTGGATAGCGTCGTCGGTAATGCGCACGCCGTGGTAGAGCTCGTAACGCTCCTTGAGACCGCGAAGAATAGTCATGGCATCCTCGACCGAAGGCTCTTCTACATAGACTGGCTGGAAGCGACGGGTCAAAGCTGGGTCCTTCTCAATATGCTTCTGATACTCGCGCAGGGTGGTAGCTCCGATAGCGCGGAGCTCTCCGCGGGAGAGTGGCGGCTTCAACATGTTAGAAGCATCCATCGAGCCTTCAGCCGCGCCGGCGCCGACGATAGTATGAATCTCGTCGATGAAGAGGATGACCTTGCCCTCGGACTTCTCGATGTCCTTGATAATATTTTTCAAACGTTCTTCGAACTCGCCACGGTACTTGGTGCCAGCAATGAGGAGACCAAGGTCGAGCGAAACTAGCTCTTTATCACGGAGCGATTCAGGCACATTGCCTGTGGCAATCCTGATGGCGAGACCTTCCGCAATAGCGGTTTTGCCAACACCAGCTTCACCGATAAGTATCGGGTTGTTCTTGGTCCTACGAGAGAGGATCTGGATGATGCGCGAGATTTCATCG
>JAUSGP010000031.1 GCA_030674415.1 bacterium
CCTTAGGACCGACTAACCCCTCTCCGACAAACGTTGAGAGGGAAACCTTGTTCTTTCGGCGTGCGGGTTTCTCACCCGCATTGTGGTTACTTGTGCCAACATTCTTACTTCGCAACGCTCCAGCGTGGGTCACCCCTTCGCCTTCACTGCAGATGCGAATACTCTCCTACCACTCCATCTTGCCGAAGCAAAATGAAATCCTCAGTTTCGGTACCATGCTTAGCCCCATGAATCTGCGGTGCGAAATCTCTGACTGAGTGAGCTGTTACGCTTTCTTTAAAGGATGGCTGCTTCTAAGCCAACCTCCTCAGTGTCAGAGAAATTTCACCTCCTTAAGTGCACTTAGCATGAATTTAGGGACCTTAAATAGAGATCTAGGCTGTTTCCTTTTTGACGCACGGAGCTTAGCCCCCGCCGTCTAACTGCCGAGCTTTTAATTTAGAGAATTCGGAGTTTGATAGGTTTAGTGAGATTGCTCCCTGTCTAAACCTTCCAGTGCTCTACCTCTCTAAGGAACGCTCGACGCTAGCCCAAAAGCTATTTCGGAGAGAACCAGCTATTACCAGGCTCGATTAGCTTTTCACTTCTTATCACAAGTCATCCGAGAGTATTGCACGGCTCACCGGTTCGGGCCTCCTAGAACCTTTCGGTTCTATTCACCCTGCTCATGACAAGCTCGCTCTGGCTTCGGGTCTAATGCACGCGACTTCCCGCTTGCGCGGGGACGCGCTATTCACACTCGGTTTCCCTATGGCTCCATCCTTTATCGGGACTTAGCCGGGCCGCGTGCATTAACTCGTTGGCTCATTCTTCAATAGGCACGCCGTCGAGGTCTTACGACCTCTTCGACTCCTTGTAGACATACGGTTTCAGGTCTATTTCACTCCCCTTCCGGGGTTCTTTTCACCTTTCCCTCACGGTACTAGTTCACTATCGATCTAGAAGTGTATTTAGCCTTACCGGTTAGTTCCGGCAGATTCCTTCGAGGTATTCGTGTCTCGAAGTACTCAAGAACGGTAACAAAGTAGATTTCTGATTTTCGGTTACGGGACTATTACCCACTCGGGTTCTTCTTTCCAGAAGATTAACCTAACCAGAAATTTTTTAACTACTCTTGCTTATAAATAAGCAACATTACCGCCTTACAACCCCCAGCATCATTCCCACGAGACGAAATTCGCATCGTGAGAATGAAACTAGGTTTGGGCTTCTTCGTTTTCGCTCGCCGCTACTAACGAAATAACAATTGTTTTCTTTTCCTCCAGTTACTGAAATGTTTTACTTCACTGGGTGTATTCTCTATGTAATTCATAGAGTATCTCGATCAAGTCGAGATGGGTTCCCCCATTCGGACATCTTCGGATCAAAGGTTGCTAGGCACCTCCCCGAAGCGTATCGCCGCCACGCCACGTCCTTCATCACCATCTTCTAGTCAAGGCATCCACCGTACGCCCTTAATTTCCTATTAGGAAACTTAAAAACCACTTACTTTCTTGTCCCGTTAGAAGTAGGTCATCAAAGATGACCGTCAGTTCTAATGGGATGAGTTTCTGATCGCCCCGTCCAGGCGCGATCAGACTCTGCTCTGTCCTGCTAAATGAAATCAACTTCCATTTAGCGTCTAACCCAGCACTCGTACAATCCGAGTGCTGGGCGCTTGTTGTCCACCTCCGAATCCGAAAAGACCCTCTTGGATCAATAACTCGGGGTGGTATTCAGTTGTTAAGGTTCAACTAGAAACAAAGACCCCGCTTCTCTCGAAGCGGGGTCTTTGAGACCTCAATAGACAACTTTAAGGCCGTCTAAACCGCTTTGTTTGATTAAGGTTTCTTAACATTTCTAGGTATCGTCATTTTATACCCTCTCTGAAAGCGTGTCAAATATTCAAACAAGACAATAGAAATAGCTGAAATAAGCCTGAAAACAAGGTAAGAAATTAGCCTCAATCCCGTTAATAGCCTAAGAGTAGAGTCTAGCTCTACCCAACAAAAATTATTAAGTACTTAACACATTATTAACATGATGAAGATTCACAAAGTTCTAGCCGTAACCTTAACGGCAGCTACCATGGCTATGGGCGCAGGCGTAGCTTCTGCCCAGGTCATCGGACCGAAAGTAGCGCTTCAATTCGCTACCAACGGACTAACTAACCCGCTCGTCGCTTCTAGCACCGACGCGGTTATCGCCCGACTCCTCTTAGACACTACCGGTTCTACGGAAGCTGTCCGCATCACAAGCCTCCCGTTCAACCTCATCACAGGCAACGGTGCATTGGCTTCGACTCTCAGGAACTGCCGCGTCTACAATGAGTCTGACTTGAACGTCGCTCTCAACACGACCAGCTCAACCACCGCTATGTTTACTGGCATCAACAACATCGCCTTTAACTCCGCGATGATCTTACAGCCAAACACCATGACCACCGTGTCACTTCGCTGTGACGTCGCTGGTGATCTCGTAGCCGGTGGTACTTACACCATCAACATGAATACCAACAATGTTGTGGCTGTAGGTGCTTCTACCGGTCTTCCGGCTGCTGTTACCATTCGTGGTGCAGTTGTCATTCCTCCGGTTGTAGTCGTTCCTCCAGTAACTCCGGGTATGCCTGCAACAGGTGCAGCTGGACAAGCCACACAGACTGTCGCTATGCTCGCAGCATCTCTTCTCATTGCTACTCTCGGCTTCTCCTACCTTAGACTCAAGAAACAAGCTTAAGTTATAAGAACCTCTAGCAATTAGAGCTTTACGCAACAGATGTTCTGACAAGGAACATCTGTTGCTATAATGACACCAGAATGAAAACTAAATTTGCCAAACTACTCATCGCCGTAGGCATCCTCCTAGCCCTATTATTCCTGGGTCGAGGACTCTACTTTGCCCCTAACGATGACTCCGGTCTTGCTGTCGAATCAGCCGTGATCTCAAGCACCACAGTAGGCTCAACCTCCATAGCTAACTATCCGGCGCGACTAGAGATCCCCAAACTTGACATCGATACGGAAGTCCAACATGTCGGAGTAACCAAGACTGGCAACATGGCCGCGCCCAACAACTTCACCGACGTCAGCTGGTACAAGTTCGGCACCATTCCCGGACACACTGGCAGTGCGGTGATGGCCGGGCACGAGGACAATGCCATTTCCCTCGACGGCGTCTTTAAACATCTTGAGGATTTAGAAGTTGGCGACGATGTCTATGTCATCGACCACAACAACAAGAAGCTCCACTTCAAAGTGATAGCTGAAGAAATCTACCCATACAACAAGTCTCCACTAGAAAGAATCTTCAACAAATCCGACGGCACTTATTTCAACCTCATCACTTGTGCTGGCGACTGGCTGGCTTCCGCTAAGACCAATGACAAGCGCTTGGTGGTTTATACCAAATTGGTAGACTAATCTTTGACAAGACTGGATATCCACTTCTTTACTTGACACGCTATCTGTGGTGTGCTAAGATTAAAAGTGGAGGCATCCCATGGACAGATGGCTAGTTATGCTAGCGTGCGTTGTTGTCGCCCTGTTTCTCATCGCACGACAAAGTCGGCGAGAAATTCGGCAAAGGAGCAGACCTTGAAGGTCTGCTCCTGTTTTTTTATTCCTGTTTTAAATCGAGATACGATGAAGGCGCCGATAGCGGCGCCTTTGGGTAAGAACCTGAATTATGGCCGGAGTGTGATGCGTTCCACAACATCGGCACGGTAGAGCGTCTCACCTTGCCACGAGACCATTTCCAGCGAATTGACGATGTCAATTCGTCGCGACTCGGGAAAGTGGCGCTGGGCCAGCACTTTTTCGACTCCCCAGATGGTCATCATGCGCCGAGTGCCGAATTTCTTGCGGTAGTCTCCATCGAGCTCCTTGGGCGGGTGGAAGAGTAGGTCGTTCTTGTCCGCCGCCGCTTCCGCAAGCGATTCTTCGTCTGGCGGAATCTCCGGCACATCACGGAGCGAGATGCCTCGCTTAGCCAGATACCCCACCGCCCTGTCGTTGATTACAACATCGAAGCCTCTTGGTGTTTCCACCAGATCGACCTTCTGTGGCCGCCTTTTGACCGGATGCAGATTACGTGTACCTGTCAGTCCGGCAAGTTTGGCGAACTCCGTATCCGGCATCGTCGGAAATTTCTGCGTCTTCTCCGCCATCGTACAACCTCCGCGAGCTACTATACGCTTTCGCTATTTGATTTCAAGTTACTTCTTCTATATAACTTAATCAAAATCACTTAGTTCTCAAGAAAAATCGTTTAATGGTCGCAAACCAACCTGACTTCACCGCAACTGTGGTTTGGGATTCATTCGCCTTAATCACCTCAATTTCTTCTGATTTTACCGGCTCATCACTTGGAAGTTTAACCTCTAAGTTCTTAGCCACAGCCGTTAAACCGCTGTAAGCCTGAGTGTGTGCGGCGGCCAATTGCGCTTCCAGAACGGCTAAACCATTTTCAAGTTCATTATTTAAACGGGCGATTTCATTCGATCTCTCTTCTTCTACTTTAGCTACAATCTTCGACTGTTCTGTGTTCCCGATTACTAAGATGCTGGCCTCGGTTCCCCCAGCTGGTTTGAGTCCGGTAATCTTACTGCTAAAGAATAGTGTCTGCCCGGCCTTGATAATAGTGTCTTGAGGGAAAGCAAATATCTTCCCGCCAACCATTAAGACCCGTCCATACAAACTGACTTCACTCTTAGAATTATTTTTAAGCTCAACTCTTTCTGTATTTGCTAAGGTGATTACTATCGAAGGATCAATAATCTTCACATTCGCCCGCGCGACAGCTTGGTCTCCCGGCATATCTGCCTTCAAAACTAGAACGTAATCACCAGGGTATTCGTAGGTGTGAACCACCAGGTTCCCCGCCCCTTCGCTTCCATCTCCAAAATTCCATTTGAAAATGGTATTGCGAGTATAAGCTAAGTTAGTTTCAACTTTGAACTCCAATGGGCTTCCGATTGAACCAAGCCTGTCTCGCCCGGCACTCAAACTAACACTTGAATCTAATTTCTTGTTGCTTAGGGCGTTAGAACCATAATGTGCCGAAGAAGCCCCTCCATCAGAAGAACTACTGGAAACAGGTGCCGTATTAGCTGGAGCTTCTTCTTCCGTACTGCTAGCCGTGCTGTTATAAGTGTTGGTAAAAAGTTCGGTCCAACTATCTACTGCTCCATAACCCGCTTTCGCTGTCAGAGTATAACTACCCGCTCCATGGCCGTCATAATAAAAGTTCCTATTAGCGCTATTAGAGCTAATGTAAAGTTGCAAAGCATTCCCAGTCTGCCCGGTAAATGTCCCTGGTCCAGAACTTTGCAAGGAGAAACGCAATGTCTGGGTAACATGACAAGAAGCACTACCACTATCTTGGGTCTGCAAAGTGTAAGAGGTCTTGGTGAGAGTATTCTCCCAAGAGCCGGCAATTATGGCTATTTTAGAAACCGTACAATGATCCGCCCCAATGGCTTGAGGCCAAACTAAAAGTAGAAGGAATAAAATTTTACAAATACGCTCTCGCATAAGCGATCACTCCAATACTGAAAGCGATTAAACACAAAAAACCAAAGAGGAACTTGAAGAAAGCTTTGTCGAAATAACGCATACTTAATTATAGCTTAGGATTTGAAAGTCCAGAAGAGGGCGAGAACTGCTAGACCGGAGAGAGTCCACATCCAGTTCCTTAAGAGAAGGCTTAAGACATCTACCCCTGCGTTATACGCGGAAGCGGTCAAATTATTATTGGTGGAAGTCTTGGCAAGATTGCCGACAGAACCGGTGGAAGCACCTAGGACTTGAGGCTCTACCACGGTCTCTGCTTTAACATTAAGTTTAGGGCTATTTTTCGTAGCTTCGAGTCTGTCCGCGAGAGAAACGGCGAGAGAATCCAGCTCCTCTGGAACAGCCTTGACTACTCCGAGAGCACTCTCCTTTGCTTTAGTGAGAGTAATCTCTGGGATTTTAAAGACTAATGACGGCACAGAGAACAGGCACACTGGATCACCAGGCTCATCCGCTGAAACTAACAAGAGTGGGGTTAAGAGAAATAGGGATAGAATGATAGCTTGTCTCATGGCCTTGTCATATATTCTACCTCATTAAACAACAAACCCCGTCGCTCGCGAGCGACGGGGTTTGTTTGTAAGATAATTAACTTATTGAGCGGAGAGTTCGTTGATCTTGGCACGGGTCTTAGGACCGACACGGCCATAGCCCGTCTCGCCAGGCTTGGCGATGCCATGCTCTACTTGGAACTTTTGCACGGCAGTTCTAGTAAGAGAGCCGAATGTCTCAGTCTCATTCCCCGAGGAACCGGGGCCAGATGAGGCAATCACGAAGCCATGAGTGTTAAGGAATTGCTGGAGTGTCTTGACGCTTGCTCCGCGAGAACCGGAGGAGAGATTAACCGTAATTGAGGTTCTAACTGTTCCGGGAGCCACGGTGGCTGTAGCACCACTGAGGGCCGCGATCTGGGCCTGGAGAGTGGCAATTTGAGCTAATAAGCTATTGATCTGCTGCGTTTCTGTAGTCGTAGTTACCGGGGCCACGGCAACCGTACCTCCACCGCCGCCACTACCATCGGTTCTAGTTGAGGAGGATGCAGCTGCCGTGTCAGCACAGAGCGTAGATGAAGGTGTAACAGTCACGACGACTGTATCGCTAGTTCCTGTGAGATTATAGCCGAGTACGGATGCACTACCAGTACAAGTGTCAACGTTGCGCCCCAACCCGACATCCGCCACTAGTTTATTGAGGTTCGGAGCAGTCACCTGAAACGATGAGCCAGCCAGAATAGTAACTACGAAGTTGGTACTATTAACAACTAGTGACTCTATCGACGCAGCGGAACCAGAGACGTTTACGGTAATGCTGTTAACAGACAGAGTGGTAGAGGAAGTTAGAGAGACATCGTTATAAGCGGCGGAGGCAAACCCTGGCAGAGATAGTATCGCTAACGAACCTAAGAGTAGTAATTTTTTCATGAGCATGCGCTATGAGCTAATAATAGAAGCTCCATTAGCGGGTAGCCCAGAACCAGAATGAGCGGATACCGGTGTCGTCTGTACCAGAGTCTGCTGTCGTGGTAGCGATATTGAGGATATCAATTTGAATGATGGTATCAGCAGAACTTGATGCCGCTTGAACAACGAAGTTGTTCGGGATAGTGCCCGTCGCCATGACAAACACGCGGTCTCCGGAGACTACGCCGGTAGCCCCAGAACAGAGGGTGGTTCCAGTCGAAGAAGCTGTAATGCTAAGGTCTGCGATTGTACAGTAACCAGAAACTAAGCCGTTAAGTAGAGTTGCGTCCGCTTCATCTCCAACTCTAATGGCCGAAGTTGATGCTGTGCCGACCATCTTCATGACATCAGCGGTAAGGGTGATAGTGCCATTCGTGGCATTAGCGATCGTCTCACCGTTGGTAAGAGTGATTACTCCAGCTGAAGTAATAGACGTGGTTGCCGAACCGCCGAAGTAGGCGGTGCCGTGGACCGAGAACCTGGTGGAAGAGGCTTGAATCATGGAGGTCAGACCAGTCACATCTAAGGTGCCGGCAGCAGCCACGTTACCAGTAAGCGTAGAAGCGCCAGTGACACTAAGGGTGCCATCAGTTTGTACGTTTGTGCTGATAGTCGTCGCCGCGTTGACCACAAGCGAAACGAGTAGGACACCAAAAACCGTAGCAAGAACAACGGAAATAATTTTCGTCATTCTGTCATTGTTAACTAAATTCATATTTAACTTATTATTTAATACCACTATATAAGAAGTGGTTCCTTTAATTACTAATTATTTTCCTAACACGCTCAATTATCTCATAATTCACTGGTTTTATTCATTGTAAAGGTGTGGATAACATTGCTACACATCAAAAAACCGCCCAACGGCGGTTTTTTGTTTTCTAGGTTGTCGCTTTAGGCGATCCTAGGCGTAGTAACCCTTGAGCGGATTACGGGAAGGAAACGTCAGCTGTTCTCCAGTCAACTTCTCCGGCCATGAAGGTCGTAGTAGTTGCAGCAGCTCCTGCTCCGTGCCAGGTGATGCCTTCGAAGCCCACTGCGTAGAGACCGGCTGAGAGAGTCACACCAGCCGCTGTTCTACCTTGAATCTGGAAGGTAACCGGGATGGTTACTTCACTGCCTTCGGCCAAAGTACAGCTATTCGTACCAACTGAAGTACAGCCGGAAGGAATGGTGTATGAGGTCGAGGTGGAATTGCTTGTCACTACACCGTCGTAAGCACCGTTCCTGTAGACCTTGAAGCTCGCTGTGGAGCTTGCGATTACAGGTGTGCCTGAGGCAACGGTACCAAGATTAAGGTCGCCACCGAGAGCCTTGATCTTGATGTTGAATGTCGCAGTCAAGGTAGAGGTGGATACGTTTGTCGTAACACCTTGTGCTTGTGGAACGCCATTCGTGGTAATCGACTTGGAAACCAGAGTAATCTCAGGACCAAGTTTTCTGACCGTGATGGTCTTACCAGCCGCGGAACCGGACTCGGTAATACCTGCACCCGCAGAGTTCTCGGCAGTCATGTCGGCAGTGTCGATGTCAACCGCAAAGGTTGTAGCCGCAGCAGTTGCATCTCGAATGTCGAGTTTGACTGTCAGAACCTTAGTCGTGTCCTTCGGGATGACCCAGTCAATGTCAGAGAAGGTTGCACCCATAGTTGTAAGGTCAGTACCAACGACTGAAGCCGAACCTACGAGAGTGCTTCCATCATAGACGTAAGCGGTCGTATTGGTGGCGGCCGAAGTGTTGCCTCCTCGAACGATGTCAATGACAAGGTCGGTGAGGGTGACAGCATCTTTCTCTGCTTTGAAGTCAATCCTCAAAACTTCGAGATTGTCGCACTCATCATTGTCAGTATTGAGCTCACAGATAGACTGATTAACCTTAGGACTGTTGGTGTTGAGAGAAGCTGCCAAAGTGGCTGCATCTACCAAAGCGCCAGCAGAGTCGAAGGTACGAGTGAAGGCCGTAGAAGGACCGTACTGGTTCACACCAGCACCGTCAATTCCTCGAACGCCGTCAACCGGAATACCGAGGCTCCAGGAATCGTTGTCGAAACCGGAATCCCAAGTAGTCATCGCATCAAGAGCCACGGTGAGAATCTTGGTGGTTCCCTTAGGAACAACGTAGCTCAAACCGGAGAGCGTGATGAAGTAATTCGCACCGTCTTTGACTATAGTGTTTGCGTTGAGGTCCATGGAAGCAAGAACGGTAGAACCATCCTTGATATAGATCTTCTGAGCAATCTTTCTGTAGACTTCGGTGTCAGCGTTACCGCTGGTCTCATTGTCCATGTCGATTTTAACTCTCTCGATTCTGATGTCAGAAGACTTGGCCTCAAGCTTGATGCCAAGGACATCTCTATTCACATCGCCCTCATATAACTTCGTTCCTGAAGAAGGAGACGGGTTGAGGGAAACGGTAACAGTACCTTCAACGCCAGGAGTGGTGATTACACCAGGGCTGACAACAACAGTAGGCGTAGTACCAACAGTGGTACCAGGAACTGTGCCGGTTGCACCTGCTGAACCGTTGAATTTAGCTCGAGAAATTGGACCGAAGTAGCCAGTAGCGGATACTCCGTTGGCAGCCTGCCATTTCTGTACAGCGGCCTTAGTAAGAGAACCGAAGTAACCCATAGCAACTCCAGAAGGCATGGTCAAGTAGCCCTGAGCTACCAGTGCCTGTTGGAGAGTCACTACAGAATTACCAGATGAGCCAACCGTCAAATCCGAAGAGATGGCGTTGACTACACCGGCACCAGGGGTTCCCTGAAGGGAAGCGAGTTGTGCCATAAGTGCATTGATTTGAGCCTGAAGTTCAGCCACGGTCACAGCACCAGCCATCGGTACAAAAGCACCGAAAGCGATGGTTGCGCCTACTGCCATTCCGGCAATCTTTGCAATTCTAATATTTGTCATTTGTTAATTTTATTTCTAATGCGTAAGTGCTTCCCAATAATTTCTAATGTTCGTCTGGGTCGCGTTACGTCTGTTAATTTGCCGAGAACGGATAAGCCTTTCTCAGCAAGCCCTATTATAAGGGCATTATGCCAAAGTACCAAATGTACTGTGGATAGCCTTCATACTACTCGTTTTAGTCATATTATGCAAGCCTGCCTGCCGGCAGGCAGGGCTAGGCGAGGGAATACCGGCTCCACCTCTTTTCCCCTGTTTTCCTTAGGATACCAGCGGCTACCATAGCCAGAAGCTCCCTTTGGATCGTTTTCTCGCTACAGTCGCTGATTAAGGGTGAAACGTCCTTTATCATGATTTCTTTCTTGCGCTTAAGAAGGCTTATAATAACGCTTTGACGGCTGTTTTTCTTCACCGATACGGCTCCAAACTCCCTTAAAGGCTTTTCTCGTTTTTCTTCCCGTGGGGTGAAATTAGTGTGTCCTTTATACTCTGGTATAATTTTGTCTTTTATTGGGAAGATGTCACTTACTTCTCTAGACTTGAGTTCTCTAGTCTCTGTGCCGAAGAAGTTCGGAGAGAGAATAGCGAAGCCATTTTCTTCCCTCAAACCCTCAGGAAACCCTAGTAAATCGAGATATTTCAAAAGCTCCTGATTGAGCAAATTATGGTTAGTGTCTGATACCAGCCCTACGTTTTTAGTAACATTTAAAAGGCCCATTACTTCCAGTAAAATGACCCGGACTTCCAGTCTGGCCGCTTCCCTTTCCTTAAACATTTGTCCTCTTAGAGACAGACCGAGAGAGACCAGATCGGCCGCCAGAGCGCGCAGTTTCCACTTGATCGGCTCAGCATCGGTAAAGAAGCCTGTTATCAAATATAATGCTGAAGCGATCTTTTCGGGTTTATAGGAAATATTGGACAAATCTTGTGGTTGAGCCATTTTATGTCTTTTATAATTTGTCCTTTAATTTTACCACGTTCTGTCCTTTATATCAAGTAAGTCCATTATGCGATTCAAGGACAAATTTTGCAACTGAATTTCAGTGTATAAAGTGTTTATAAGCTATATGTTATTATTGAGTAACTTCAATGGCGAGAAAGAAGAAGAATGGTAAAGAATCTGACGGCGAGAGTCTATCGGTCTTTAAACTTACTTCCAGGGAAACTCTCAATACCATCTTAGGCATACTCTCCCTGGTCCTTTCCATATTCCTTCTGTTGGGAGCCTTCAGTCTTGCCGGCCGAGTCGGTACCATCACCTTCGAACTGCTCTCACGCCTCTTCGGCTGGGGCTACTACCTCATGCCCGTGGTCTTTCTAATACTAGCAATCTCATTCATTCATGAGCGCGAGAAGAACGTGGCTATACCGCAATTCATCGGAGCCACTCTCCTCTTCCTCTCCTCGCTCGGGCTTGTCAACTTGGTCTCAGAACGCGGTGGCATCATCGGTGGCTTTCTCTCCCGGCCACTGGTCTCTCTCTTTGATATTTACTTAAGCGCCGTGTTGCTCGTAGCACTTATGGTCATCGCAGTTCTTGTAACCTTCGACATTCCCATCCGGTTCAACGTCACCCTGATGTTAAAAAATCTTTTCCGGAAGAAAGAGCTGGTGATTTCCGCAAATGAAGATGCCGCTATTGATAAGGCAGTGGCGAAAGTAGAACAAAACTTACAACCCACAACAGACAACCGACAACAGGATAGAAAGCAGGAGGTAAGGAAACAGGAAAGTGACAACTTCACCCCGATGCTCATGAGAAGAAGCGGCAAGGCCTGGTCCCCTCCCCCACTCTCACTCCTCGAGCGTGACAGCGGTAAGCCGGGAGTAGGCGACATCAAGGCCAACGCCAATTTAATCAAACGCACACTTCTGAACTTCGGCATCGTTGTCGAGATGGACGAGATCTCAATCGGGCCATCCGTAACCCGCTATGCGTTGAAGCCCGCCGAAGGGGTCAAGCTCAGCAAGATCCTCGGACTCCAGACTAATCTTGAATTGGCGCTCGCCGCCCATCCGGTGCGCATCGAGGCCCCTATCCCGGGCAAGTCTCTCGTCGGCATCGAGGTACCCAACACCGCCAAGTCGATGATTGGGTTGGGCTCACTCATCTCGGAAACCGATTACGTCCAGTCAGACAAGCCGCTCCTCATCGCTCTCGGTAAGGACATTACTGGCCGAAGCATCTTCGACAACCTGGCCAAGATGCCCCACCTTCTCATCGCGGGCGCCACAGGCTCGGGCAAATCTGTTACGATCCATTCTATTATCACCTCGCTCCTCTATCGGAATCCGCCAGAGAATCTAAAATTTATTATGATCGATCCCAAGCGTGTCGAACTCACCTTGTACAACGGTATCCCGCACCTCCTCACACCCGTTATCACCGATCCGAAGAAGGCCATCATGGCACTTAAATGGCTGGCCAAAGAGATGGACCATCGCTACGACATCCTGGAGAAAGCTAGCGTACGCGACATCAGTTCATATCATAAAAATATTTTCGCCCCCGCTTTGGAAAAGAGCAAGGAAGACGCTGGTCTGCCGGACGCCATGCCCTATATCGTCATCATCATAGACGAGCTGGCCGACCTGATGCAGTCTTATCCTCGTGAACTCGAGAGCGCTATCGTACGTCTGGCCCAGATGAGCCGCGCTGTCGGCATCCATCTCCTCCTATCAACCCAGCGTCCATCAGTCAACGTCATCACTGGTCTCATCAAGGCCAACATCCCCTCCCGCATCGCTCTCCAGGTGGCCTCCCAGATCGACTCGCGTACCATTCTCGATGCCGCTGGTGCCGAGAAGCTCTTGGGTGCCGGTGATATGCTCTTTCAGTCCGGCGAGATGAGTAAGTCCTCCCGCATCCAGTCAGCCTTCATCAAGGAACCCGAGGTCAAGGCTGTGGTCAAGCATCTCAAGGAGTCTTATGCCGACGAACTGACCAGTGAGATTAACTTCACTACCGAGAACACGAGTAATGCCATCTTCTCCGCTTCGCTCGAAAATGATTCCTTTGACGGAGATGACGATGAACTCTACGAAGAAGCCCTAGTCACTATCGTAGAAGCCGGCAAGGCTTCGACCTCATATCTCCAGAGGAAACTGCGCATCGGCTATGCCCGCGCCGCACGACTGATGGATATGCTCGAGGAACGCGGTGTCATCGGCGCGGGCGACGGTGCTAAGCCTCGCGAAGTGATTAATCCTGCTGCCGGCTATGGTGACGTGGCAGAAGTACCAGAACCCACCACGACTCCCCTCACTTCTGATCCACTTCTAAACAGCGAGAGATTCGGCTCAGATCAGGATGAGAAAGATGATGAAGCTTAATTTCCCGTTCTCACCCAAAAAGTCCCTGCTCATTCTGCTGGGCATAGTCTTTATCCTCTATTGCCTCTTCCAGGCACGCTTCCTCATCCTTGGACCACAAGTCTCCGTCACCTCCCCGCAAGATGGCGAGATAGTAACGAGTCCCCTCGTGGTGATGAGGGGCTTGGCCCGTAATGCCGCCTGGATCTCACTCAATGGAGGGCAGATCTTTACCAACGAAGACGGCCTCTGGGAAGAGAAATTGATAGTCTCTCCGGGCACTAGTATAATGACCGTCACGGTCCGCGACCGCTGGGGACGAGAGAGGAGCAAGACCACTAGAATAATATTTAAATAGTTCGATTTAGCTCACTACAAGTAATGCTTAAAAAAACAAAACCAAAAGAGAAAGAGACTCCTCTTACCAACGAAGTGAAGAACATCCAGTCTACTTTAGATGCCATTAGGACAAAGTTCGGCGAAGACTCAATCATGAAGCTCGGTGACAAACCTCGTGTCGGCATCGATGCTATTTCGACCGGCTCGATCGGACTCGACGCGGCACTTGGTGTAGGTGGACTTCCTCGTGGCCGTATCATCGAGATCTTCGGCCCAGAATCTTCCGGCAAGACCACTCTCTCGCTCCATGTCATCGCCGAAGCGCAGAAACTCGGAGGTATCTGTGCCTTCATCGACGCCGAACACGCTATGGATCCGGAATATTCTAAGAAGCTTGGAGTAAAGATAGAAGAGCTTTTGATCTCCCAGCCAGATACCGGTGAACAAGCGCTCGAGATTGTTGATTCCCTCGTCCGCTCCGGCAAGCTCGATGTCATCGTCATAGACTCTGTCGCCGCTCTCACTCCTAAAGACGAGATTGAGGGCGATATGGGTGCTTATCACGTGGGCAAACAGGCCCGGCTCATGAGTCAAGCTTTAAGGAAGCTCACTGCTATCGTGGCTAAGAGTAAAACCATCGTCATTTTCATCAACCAGATCCGCATGCAGATCGGAGTGATGTTTGGCAATCCGGAGACTACTCCTGGAGGCAAGGCGCTCAAGTTCTACACTTCTGTCCGCCTCGACATACGTCGTATAGCCCAGATCAAGAAGGGTGAAGAAGTAATGGGCGGACGCACTCGTGTCAAAGTAGTCAAGAACAAAGTAGCTGCCCCCTTCCGCCAGACTGAATTCGATCTCATGTATAACGAAGGTATCTCACGCGAAGGCGAATTAATCGCCCTCGGCGAAAAATTTGGTCTCGTCCAGAAATCCGGTAGCACGTACAAATACAATAATGAAAAGCTCGCTGTTGGCTACGACGCAACTCGCACATTCTTGCGTGAGAATAAAAAGGTAGCCGACGAGATCTTGAAAGAGATAAAAACGAAACTGCGCGAGGTTTAACAGTAGAAATGCCTCTCACTATCCTTCCCCTAGGTCTTTCCTAGGGGAATCCAGCCAATCAAATATTTCTTGCTTATAATGTGCCGTGTTTAAGAAATATTTAGGAAAACTCTTAGTATTTATTATCTTGCTCCATTTCTGATCTTCTCCACCCAAACAAGCATAGCTTGAATACCTATAATTAAGAGCATATTTTTGTGCTTTCAACTTATCTCTTACTCCTTCAGTCCTCCACTTAGGCTCAATAAGCTTAACCGGATTTAAGTGAACATAAGAAAAAAGATACTTTAGATAATTATCTTCGCCAGCGTGCTCTGATTTAAATTTTCCTTCAAATAATGAGCCTGTTCTTTCGTATTTTTTATTAAAATACATCACATAGGCTGTTAGTAGCTTTTTCATAAACAAACTGATATTTCCATCATCTTTCTCCCGAATCAGTAAATGGAAATGATTAGGCATTAAACAAAACGCGCCGATATCGACCAGTGTCTCCTCTCTTTCGAAAGTCAAAACATCTTTTGTGGCATCAATCACATCTCGAAAATTTATATTAAACTTCGAATTACAGAGAAAAAGTAATTTCAAAAACCTATCATAGTCTGCTTCGTCAAGAAAAATCTTCTGTTTTGAATTACCCCGATTGTATAAATGGTAATGTTCACCTGAAACAAAAATGACTCTTCTCAAACTCATATTTTAATTATACCATTGTTCCCCTAGGAAAGACCTAGGGGAATTTAAAGCAGAAAACCGGCCTCGCAGGTCGATTCCCTGCTGGCCGATTCGGGATTAGTAATATTTTCTTTGATATTCTTCCGCTCCATTCAGAAAGAGATGCCCTAAGAGAAAGTTGCAGAATAATAGAGATACCAGTCCGAGCTTTCCCAGAAAGGATGCGCTCGACCAAAAGAATGCTATTACGATGATTGAAGGAGTCATCGTTACAGCATAATTCGCCAGAACCATTGCAACAAAGACGAGAACCCCTAGAGCCAAGAAGGACGCTAATGCAACGTCTCCTATCATTTTGAACACAGTTCACCTCCGCAAATATGGTATATGATAGGATACTTTAAATCAATCATTTTATACAAAAATCAATTATGTATATTAAAGGTTGCATTTATTTAAATAATAAGTAAAATTTCCTTCCATGCTTGATTACAACGAAGTCACAGTCCATAAATTCATTATTTTCGAGAACGAGCCGTGGGAAGTTATTGGCTCGCATGTTTTCCGCAAACAGCAGCGTAAGCCAGTCAATGCCGTGAAGCTCCGTAATCTCATCACCGGACGTATCACCGAATTCTCTTTCCATGTCTCCGACAAGGTCGAGGAAGCGGATATAGATAAAAAAGAAGTTAAATATCTTTATACGAACAAAGGAGAATACTGGTTCTCCGAAACAACCGACCCTTCAAAGCGCTTCGAACTGCCAGAAGAAATGTTAGGTCCAGGTGCAAAGTTTTTGAAGCCCAACACTATCGTAGACGCCATGCTTTTTAATGAAAAAATTATCGGTATCAAATTTCCTATCAAAATGGAGCTTAAAGTTGTTGAAGCCCACGAAGCCACTCGTGGCAACACCGCCCAGGGTGCGACCAAGGCGGTCAAACTCGAAACTGGAGCCGAGATCCAAGTACCTATGTTCATCAAGGAGGGTGACGTAGTCAGGGTCAATACCGAAACGGGTTTATATACAGATAGAGTCTAGCGGCTGACGTAAGGCAGGAGTCCCAAGAAGCGGGCGCGCTTGATAGCCATCGAGAGTTCTCGCTGATTGACGGATGGTGTGCCAGAGCGTTTACGCGACTGGATGCGAGCATGCGGAGTGAGGAACTTCTTAAGAGTCTCGACGTCCTTGTAGTCGATGTGCTCAATCTTATTTTCTTTAAAATAATTTTTCTTAATCATTTTATTTAAAATGGAATGTCATCCACATTAATGTTTTCTTCTGGATATTCAATGGTGTCGTTCGGTGGAGCTGGCTGGTCATCACCTTTTGGGGCACTCTGGGCGGCGGGAGCAGCTCCGCCAGCACCTCCAGCGCGTGGCCCGAACTGGATCCTGTCTGCGACAATCTCGGTGCGATATTTCTTCTGCCCATCTGCCCCGTCCCAGGATCTCGTCTGCATGCGCCCTTCGACCAGAACCGAGGCACCTTTCTTTAGATATTGAGCTGATGTTTCCGCCTGGCGACCGAAGACTACCACGTTGTGGAAGTCCGCGCTCTCCTGCTTAACCCCGTTCTTATCCTTCCATACACGGTTGGTAGCCACTCCAATGGTGGCAACCTGAACGCCAGAGGGCAATGAGCGCAGTTCCGGATCGCGAGTGAGATTACCGATAATAATAGCTTTGTTTAAAAACATATTTTTATTCTACCACGGCTTCCTTCGCCACGCCGGAGTCTTCGACGGAGGTGGGTTCCCCTACCTCTTCTTTCTCTTCCAAGGCTTCTCGAGCTTTGGCGAAGGTGAATGTAGTTTCTCTCGAAGCCTTGACGAGAAGGAAGCGCAGAAGCTCATCTATCTTATCGAGTCCTGACTTGACGGCTACTGCCTGCTCTGGCTCGCCCTCGAACTTGAGCCAGCCCAAGTAAGCCTCCGAAACCACGTATCGGCTAGCTCCTATGGTCTTGGTCATCGTATACGAAAGGTCGTATTTGAAGGGCGCTTCACCGTCAAGGACGGTGCCGCCAGCCTTCTCCACGACAGCTTTAATAGCGTCGGTAATACCAGAAAGTTCATTTTCTGGGATGCTCGGTAGGATAAGATAGCCTATCTCATAAGTTTGCATTGCTGGGTTACCTTATCATATTAAGGGCATTTTGGACAAGAGCCCCTCGCACTAGCTCGTGGTCAAGACTTTTTATCTCTGCAATCCTCTTAACCACTTCGCAAACTAGACTCGGTTCATTCCTCTTGCCACGGTAAGGTACTGGAGCCACATAGGGAGAGTCTGTTTCCGACATGATCTTGTCTAGCGGAGCCTGGCGAATGACCTCATCGTAGTCATGGGTGAAAGTGATTACCCCTGTGAAAGAGACCGTGAAATCAATGGCGAAGAACCTTTGTGCGATAGCCCAATCGCCGGCGAAAAAGTGGATATTACCTCTAAGCTTGGTATCTTTCATTGACTCCAATATCTCGAGAATTTCTTCATATGCGTTCCGCGCATGAATCATGATGGGTTTATCATAAGTAAGGGCGAAATTAATTTGATCTAAGAAAAGTTTCTTCTGTCTCTCATAATCCGTAGCTTTGTCCGCATGGAAAAAGTCGAGACCGCATTCCCCTATCGCCACAACTTTCGGATGACTTATTAAACTTTCAAACTTCTCAACTTCGAAACTTTTTGTTGGGTCATCAACTGGGTGTACTCCGATAGATGCATAAATTTCTGGATATTTTTCTGCTAATTCAACAGCTTGTTTGGAAGACTCCAGATCAGTACCGATAGCAATCGTATGGGTCTCGGTATCCTTGAGGCGATCAATGATCGCCTCTCTGTCTGCATCGTACTCTGAAGCTTGGGGATGTGAATGGATATCGAAGTATTTGGGGGTCATAGCTTATAGGTTCTAGTTGTTAGCTTCTAGCTTTCAATACGAGGGAAGAGAGACTCCAATGGTTTCTTATTGGATTTGATAAGCGATTTGATCTTGGCGGAAGTTATCGGCATGAAGGGATTGAGCATGCGAGCAATTGAGTAAAGTTTCGCTACTAGATTAGCGATTACTTCTTTGTCCTTAGATTCCCACGGCTTCTTTTTCTGAATCTCCTTATCAAGCTCGCCTATCTTTGCCCAGACATGATCTGCACTATCCTTTATTTTGTATGAATTTAGGAGCGAGAAGTGTTCTGACATGTCTTCCCATTCCGCGATTTCTGCCGGTTGAGATAAATTAGTCTCGGCTAAAGTCATGATACGAGAAACAAGATTCCCCAAGCCATTTGCCAGATTGGCATTATAAGCTTCATTAAATTTCTCCCAGCTCACGTCTGTATCCTCAAACTGATTGAATTCTCGCGTCACAAAGTAGCGCAAAGCGTCTAGGCCAAATTTCTCTATCACTTCATTAGGAGAAATAACATTTCCTACTGACTTAGACATTTTCTGTCCTTGGAAATTCAAGAAGCCATGTATGATTATCTGTTTTGAAGAAGTAAGCCCTGAAGACATTAGCATTGCTTGCCACATAGCGGCTTGCTGGCGGGTCTGGTCCTTGCCCGCAAATTGCACTACTGGCCACCATTTTTTAAATTCATCTATATTGTCAGGCCAGCCAATAGTAGAGATATAATTGGTTAGAGCATCAAACCAGACATACATGACATGCTTTTCATCGCCTGGAACGGCGATGCCCCACGGCATCTTTGATTTAAGGCGTGAGATCGAAAAATCCTCTAATCCTCTTTCCACAAATTTAATGATCTCGTTAAATCGAAAATCCGGTAAAACAAAATCTGTATTTTCTCTATAAAATTTAAGCAGTAGTTCTTGGTATTTAGAAAACTTAAAAAAGTAATTCTCTTCTTCCCTAACTTCAAGTTCTTTTTCAGGATGAATCGCACAAAGCCCATTGACCAGCTCGGAATCAGTTTTTTCTAGTTCGCAGCTATTGCAGTATCTGATGGTATAATTTTTTTTATAGATATCTCCTGCTTTTTCGCAGAGTTTCCATATTTCTTGCGCGGCAATTTTATGGTGCTCATCGGTAGTACGAATGAAATGGATGCTTGTTTTATCAATACCGAGAAGATCTATAAGATTCCTGAATTTAGCTGCATATTCATCTGCGTATTTTTGTGGATCTTTGCCAGCCTGCTTAGCTTTTGTATATATCTTTACCCCATGCTCATCTGTGCCCGTATTAAAAAAAACTTCTTCACCCTGAAGCTGTTTGGCACGCGCAACAACATCAGCGTGAACTAACTCCATAGCAAAACCGATGTGAGGTTCTGCGTTCACATATGGAAGTGTCGTGGTAATGTAAAAACTTTTCTTATCTGGCATATTAAGAGACTGATTCGATCTCCGATAGCTTAGCAATCTTCCTTTCTTCGAGATCGGAGAGGAACTCCATGGCGACTGCCGCTACTGGCACCGCGATGAGCATACCGAGGAGCCCGGCAAGCTGACCTCCTACGACCAAGGCCAAGATAGAGACCATTGGAGGCATACCGATCACCTTCTTGACCACCATAGGATAGATCAAATGATTCTCAAACTGTTGAATGAGGAGGTAGAGGAGACCGACGATGAGCGCGGTCGTCATACCAGTATCAGCATAACCGACGAAGACCGCTGGTATGGCGGCCAGGATAGGGCCGAAGAGTGGAATGAGTTCCAAGACACCGGCCACCACAGCCAAGAGTAGCGCGTGTGGCACTCCGATGATGAGGAGGCCAATGTAAACTAAGATCATGACGAGAGCTCCGAGAAGAAGCTGTCCTTGCATCCAGAGCCCAATCTTCAGCTGTGACCGACGCCAAAGAGCGACAGCATATTTCTCATGCTTCAGTGGAACAATGATACGCAGGAATTTACCGATACCATCCTCCTGCACAGCCAAGTAGAAGGAGAGGACGAGCATCAGGATGAAGGAGAGCACCCCGCCGAAGACCCACGAAGCACTCGAGAAAACACCTTGGGAAAGGAATCTGGACAAAGAATTGAGATAATTATTAATCTCGGTCATAATCGCCGGCTGATCGAGGCCACCGAAGATATTCTGGGTCTGGAACATCCCGGAAAGCACGTTGTCGTTGATCACCGAGTTGGAGTAGATAGTGAGTGTTTTAATAAAGCCAGAGACCTCGCCAATAAGAGGCAGGAGCAAGAAGTAGAAGAAACCGCCCAGAAGGAGCGCCCCTAAGATATAGATGGAAACTACTGTTGGCAGACGCGGGATATTCCTCCTCCTGGCCCAGAGGGTGATCGGCTCGATGGAAGAAGCGATGATGATGGCGGCGACAAGCACCAGGACGAACTTACCCACGAGAAGGAAGGCGTAGGCTAGGAGCACCACCAGTACTCCCTTCACCCAACTGCCGGTTGTAATAGAGACTTTTTGATTTTCGCTCATATTGGCAATAGTATACTATTTTATCAGCCTGATGAGTTCCTCGATTTTGACTCTAGTTTGCTCCCCAGAGTCGCGATCGCGAAGGGTAACGGTGTTGTCTTCGAGAGTGTCGAAGTCAATTGTGATGCAAAATGGCGTACCGATCTCATCTTGTCTCCTGTAACGCTTGCCGATATTGCCGTTGTCGTCATATGCAAGCTGATAGCTATTAGCTGACAGCTTTAAGCTTTCATACACTTCGCGCGCTTTAGAAACTAATTCCGGCTTATTTTTAAGAAGCGGGAAAATGGCTGCCCTGACCGGAGCAAGATTTTTATTAAGCTTAAGGTAGACTCTCTTTTCTCCACCAAGCTCATCCTCCGTGTAGGCGCTACACAAAACTGCCAGAAAACTCCTATCTACCCCTAAAGACGGCTCAATAACGTGTGGAAGAATTTTCTCTTTTGTTTCTTCATCAAGACAGGCTAGATCCACACCGCTTGAACTTTGGTGATTTCCAAGATCATAGTCAGTCCTGTATGCAAGTCCGTATAGTTCTTTTTTGCCGAATGGGAATTCAAACTCAAAATCAATTGTTCGTTTCGAATAATGCGCCCGATCTTCATCGGAAATTTCGAGTTCTGAAACCTTATCAGTA
Organism: bacterium; assembly: GCA_030674415.1. GTDB lineage: Bacteria > Patescibacteriota > Minisyncoccia > Phycocordibacterales > Zambryskibacteraceae > UBA5004. The sequence continues at coordinate 21,369 of JAUSGP010000031.1, forward strand.
CGAATGCCGATCGTTTCAATAAACTTAACCATTTCTTTTCTCAACATTTCGAAAGCATCCTTCCAAAATTCCGGTTTTACGAAATATTCAACTTCCATCTGTTCAATCTCGCGAAGTCGAAAGAGGAAATCCCGTGGAGCAATTTCATTTCTAAAAGCCTTACCAATCTGCGCAATACCAAATGGCAGTTTAGGGTGGAAAGAATCCACAATATTTTTAAAGTTAGTAAAAATTCCCTGTGCAGTTTCTGGACGAAGGTATGCTAGCGACGCTTCATCCTCAGCGGCACCTATATGAGTTTCTAACATCATGTAGAAGTGCCGTGCTTCGCCCAGCTTACCACCACACTCTGGGCATTTATTTGTATTCTCCAGATGATCTGCGCGAAAACGGCGTTTGCACTTTTCGCATTCAGAGAGCATGTCCGCGAAGCCGCGTGCGTGGCCACTGGCCTGCAACACTTCTTTTTTTGTAACAATAACAGAATCAATTCCATACACATCTTCCCTATTTGTAACAAACTGTTTCCACCACAAATTCTTTATGTTGTTCTTGAGAGCAAGTCCGTATGGTCCATAGTCAAAGAATCCAGCTAAGCCGCCGTAAATATCAAAACTCGGGTAAACAAACCCCCTTCGTTTGCACAGCGATACAATCTTTTCCATCAAATCTGGATCTTTAGGCATTGAGTGATTGTAAATTGAAAATTGAAAATTGTAAATTCGTCATTTTTTAATGACGACGTCATCTCCCTGGATAAATGCAGGATCGCCGGTCAGGCGAGTTGTGAGTGCGGGGCTGGCCACCGTCACACTGGTGCCCGTATCTGCTTCAATGCCGGTAAAAACTATGGAACTTACGAGTACCGGCGCCGTGCCGATCTGACTAACCGAAGGCAAGAGTCTAATTTGAAATGCCACTTCCCTGCCAGATTGACTGATATTACCCATATTCCAGGTAACAGTGTTTGACCCTGGGTCATAAGCAATATCTTCACTAAGACTGCTGTGGGCCGCCACCCAGGAGACACCGGTGCCCAAGCGCGCCGTCACCTTGGCATCAGAGAGAGCAGACTGGACATTACCCACGTTCCAGATGACAGCATAGGTGGTAGTCGCCTCTACCTTGGGAGGAATAGGTCCTGTGTTGGTAAACGGCCCGATGGAATAGAATGCTTTAGAAGACAAACTAACCTGTGAAGAAATTCTGACCGTGCGCGATTCGGTTACCGAGACAGTCTTCGCACTGCCAACCGGCGTGCCGATGAACACAATCTGGAGATCGATCTCGCGATTTGTACTTGCTCCGGTAGTGGTCGGCAAAGATGAGAAATTGACATTAGCTGTCCCTCCCTCTCCTGGATTAAGTTCAGTTAAGCCGGCGGAGATACCGATAACCCAGGTGACACGGTTGGCTCCCGAATCATAGAAGCCGTTGTTCTGGGCGAAGACGGTAGCCTTATCAAGTGCCGTGCCAGAGAAACGCACTTCGAGCTTCGGATTAAGAAGCTTCTCTGGCAAATTATTCTGGAATTTGATAGCAGTCGAGACCGGACGAGCTGGCGAAGTTGTATAAACCGGAGCACTCTCGCCGTTGAAGTTTACAGAGAGTCCGATCGATGGGCGCGAGATGGCAACAGTATGCTGTGCTGAGGCGATGATGGACTTGAAATCAGGACTCAAACTCCCGCTTTCTGATACTCCTACGTAAAAGCGCATTGTCCGTTCCTCCTGATTCTCTCCGACCAGACGCCCACGGATGGTGACGGTCTTCTTGCTCCCCGGCGGGAAATCCCCGAGAGCCCAGACATTATTATTGGTCAGAAATTCTGGAACGGCGGAGACGACACTATATCCATAAGGGTATTCAGCCCGGAGCATCACGTTTTTCAAAATATCGGTGGAGTTAAGCGCGAGCTCGACCGTGGTGGTGAAGGTATCACCGGAGGTGACGGAGGGCGGGCTCTCGACGGTGATCGTCAAAGGCGCATTACCGATAGTGATCTGGTAAATCTTGTCTTTGTAGAAAGTGGCGTTAGAGCCCTTGATTTTGTACTCGACGGAGAATTTCACCTCCTTGATCTCACCGGTCGAGCCAATGAGGACGAAGCGTACATTTCTCGTTGCTTCATCGCCCGCTCCGATCACACCTAACTCTTCTTTAGAGAAGGTCAGGGACTTGGCCGAGTCGGCTGGATCACGACTTCCGGAAGGATACTGGATCGAGAAGTTGGCGAGTTCGAGGTCGGTGTTGTTCTTGTTAGCGATGGTAACACCGAGCTCAAGCACTTCCCCGGCCGAAGCGGTGGTCGGTCCCAAGACGCTCACATCCACATTCTTTGAGGAGATGAAATTGGTCCCGCCCATAAAGATAATGCCCGCCACCAGAATAGTGGCGATAAAGAAGAGTAGCGCGAAGACGAAAAACTTTTTTATAAAGGGGCTGGTAGCCGGGATGAGACGCTCGCGGGTGAGAATCTCGTCTAGGGCAGGAGACTCCCAAACTTCTTTAACATCAGGCGACTCCACTTCTCGAACTGGAGCCCGTTTATCAAGTGGGTCCTGATAACGCGTACGCGAATAGAGCGTGTCGCTCAATTCATCTACCTTGCTTTTATTTTCCTCAGCCATATCGTTTCAGACGTATAAGTCAGGGTTTCATTATAACAGAATGGAATTAGGTTAAGTGGCTAGACTGAAGACCATTATTTATAGCTTTAATTAACTCCCTTTTTTCCAAAGTAAGATCAACTTCCTTCAAATAGCCCAGGTGGAAGAGAATCTGGGAGACTAGGCGGATCTCGAACATCTCGTCATCAGTGGATAGAGAAGCGACCTTTTCTTCAACAGCATCGAAAAGTTCTGGGTGCGGATCCTCTCCTTGAATCAGTTTCTCTAGAAGTGAAAATGGGGCGGCGATAGCAGATGTAGCCGAAATTTTTTGAAGAGATTGTGCCGAGATCAGCCGCCAGTAGTCTTTACCCTTCACAAACGAGATTGACGCGAGCGAGAAGGGCTCGATGTTGCCGCGCAGTTTAGAAACCCCCTTCCTCACACCTGTTGCCTTGGCTTGAAGCTTGCCCAGGTCGCGAGTGAGAATGCTGTAGATCCGATCGGCTTCACCCACCCCTCTCTCGGATAAAACTATGCCCTTGGTTGTATAGACATGATATGACATGGGCAGGAATTTTCAATTAAATTCCACATTCGTAGCTTTTTTTATTTCTTCAGAATGCTTCTTGAAGAACTCTTCTTGTTCATTGTTTATTGTATATTGTGCAAGCTCCCCTGGCTTGAGATTATTTTCTTTCCTCCACTCTTGTATCGCGCGGATCGCATCGCGCATCTTGCCTTCTTCGATGAGTTCCGGGGTGAGTAGGCTATCGAGTTCTACTTCTTCAGAAATATTTTTATCAACAACTACAGACTTCACATTCAATTCATCTTTTATAATATCCAGATATTCCATTCCTAATTCATTATTCTTTATTCTTAATTCATTCAATGGTTGGCGAACTTTGATATTCCCTTTCGAACGAGCCTCTAGGGCCAGTGAGGTAATGTTTCTAGCTTCTTGCATGCTATCCAATATTTGTTTGTCTACCCCGCCTCCTTCTGGCCATTCTGTGAGATGAACACTTGAGGGATCGTTTGTTTCTTTTACTTTTTGATATACATCTTCAGAGATAAACGGCATTATCGGTGCAATCAGTTTTGAGAATTCTTTAAAAACATAACGAGTAGTAGCTAAAGCGTTTTGCTTATCGTCTGCATCGCTACCCTTGAACCTATCTCGTGAACGCCTGATATACCAAGTGGATAGGTCGGTTACGAAGTCACGAATTGGACGACTAGCTTGCACCAAGTTGTACTCCTCCATTGCTGTCGTTACTTCTTTTATTAATTGATAGAGACGAGAAATTATCCAGCGATCAAGAATGTGCTTGCTGTTCGTGGAAGTGGCAGTTGCATCATCAGCGTAAAGTTCGTAGAAACCAAAAGCGTTCCAAAGTATATTGATCAGTCGATTATGGACTTCTTTCACTTCCTCATCTTTAAAGAGCATATCCTCTGCTTGCATCACAACAGAACTCATTAGGTAATAGCGGAATGCATCAGCTCCAATGCTATCAAGGAGGATTAATGGGTCCGTGTAGTTACCTTTCGATTTACTCATCTTTGAACCGTCCTTGGCCTGAACATTGCCTGTCGAGACCACGTTTTTAAAAGCAACATCGCCAAAAAGCGTTACTGCTATAGCATGCATGTAGTAAAACCATGTGCGGGTCTGTGCGATGTACTCGGCCACAAAGTCTCCTGGGAAGCGCGACTCGAACTCTTTCTTATTTTCAAAAGGATAATGATATTCGGCGAACGGCATGGACGCTGATTCAACCCAGCCGTCGATCACTTCTGGAATTCTTTTAAGAGGCTTGCCATCTTTTTCAAGCTCTATTTCATCTATGTACGGGCGATGCAAGTCGAGTTCGAAATTATCGTTGTGAGGAAATGGTGAAAATAGTATTTCTGCAACTTCTGCTGTGTGAGGTTGATTATTTTCAGCAAAGTCATCACTACGCTCTCCGACAACAACTCTTTTTAAGACCCATAGTGGCATCCCGTGCGAGACAATAAGAATGTTTTTGTTTTGGTATTTTTTCTCAATATCAAAGATGAATTCACCCATGCGTTTACGCATTTGTATGCCATCTTCATCTGGACCAGTTTCGTGCAGCCTTTCATCTATTATCAGATCTTCTTTGGGTAATCCAATTTTTTCCTGAACTATCAATGCTGTTTCGTGGGTTCGTAAAAATGGTGAGGTAATTATTAGATCTACATGTTTCAAATTCTCAGCTTGATCCTCAACTTCTTTTCCCCCATTTTCGGTCAAGTGATTAGTTGGGTCACCAATCAGGTCTTGAACGCCTTTTACGAGATTCTCTGATTCTCCGTGACGCATCACGAAATACTTATTTCCAGATTTCTTGGTATGTTTCCTAAGCTCATCCAAAGAGCCAATTAAAAGTATTTCTCCATTCTCATCTTTCCATATAGGTAGAGGTGCAGCCCAGTAGCGATTACGGGAAATGGTCCAATCAGGAGCATTCTCGACAATATTTAAGAACCGGCCATGCTTGAGATGTTCCGGTACCCAGTTAATCTTTTCATTCAGCTTAATCATCTTATCCTTCACCTTCTGGATATTGATGAACCAAGAAGAAATGGCGTTATATAGAAGAGCTGTTCCACAGCGATGGCAATGCGGATATGAATGAGTATGTGATTCTTTTTTTAATAATAATCCTCTATTTTCCAAATCTTCCTTGATTACCTTCTCGGCTTTTTTGAAATACTGTCCTCTTATAAGTTCTGGCGCTTTTTCATTGAAGTGGCCTGCGTGGTCGAGAAGTTGGACCATCGGTAAATCAAGTTTAAGACCAAGAATATAGTCGTCTTCTCCATATAGTACTGCGGTATGAACAATGCCTGTTCCTTCGTCTGTATTTACAAATTCCGCTTCTGCTACATACCAGCCTTTCTTCCCACTTTCTTGAGCAGTCGGAATTTCATAGAGAGACTCATACTCCATGCCGACCATTTCACTTCCCTTGTGTTCTGCCACAATTTCATATTGCTCCGTTATTATAGAGAGTCTTTCTTTAGCTAAGACTAATATTTCATTACCAACTTTTGCCTCCACATAGACAATATCTTTACCGACCGCCAAAGCGACATTGCCTGGAAGTGTCCAAGGTGTGGTCGTCCAGGCTAAGAAATATGCGTCGGGGAAATCTTTTATTTTAAACTTCACATATACCGATTCCTCCGTCACGTCTTTGTAGCTGTTATCCATCGCTATTTCAGCTTTCGCTATGGGAGTTTCGCAATGAGGACAGTACAAAAGAACTTTCTTACCTTCATACAAAAGCCCTTTTTCATTTATATCTTTCAGCGCATGCCAAACACTTTCGATATAAGTGTTATCCATAGTCTTGTACGCATTGTCGTACTCAACCCAGCGCCCTACCCGATCTACATATTTTTTCCATTCGTGCGCGTAGCGCAAGACCGAAGCTCGACAAGCTTCATTGAAAGTTTTGATACCAATCTTTTCTTCTATTTCTTTCTTATCTTTAATCCCCAACTCCTTCTCTATCATGTTCTCAATGGGAAGACCGTGGCAGTCCCAGCCCCAGCGACGGCGGACATGATAGCCCCTCATTGTTTTGTATCGAGGTACTACATCTTTAATAATGGAAGAAAGCAGACTTCCAGCATGTGGTAAACCGGTAGCGAAAGGGGGTCCATCATAGAATACAAAATCACCCTTAGGAGCCTCTTTCTCAAGGCTTTTTTCAAATATCTTGTTCTCTTTCCAGAATTGAAGGATTTTCTCCTCTTTTAGAGCTCGTTCTGATTTATCCGCCATATTCTGTGATTTTAACACCCTTTTAGGGACTTCACATGCTTTCCGGAGTTGAAATACCGAGGATAGTCAGACCGTTTTTGATGACAATATTAAAAGCCTTAACTATAGCTAGACGGTAGGATGATTCAGAAGAATCGCCTATGACTTGTTCGTGAGCGTAAAAGTTGTTGAAAGCAGATGAAAGCTCGGTCAGGTAGGTGGTAATGTAGTTCGGTGCATACTCCTTGCCCGCTCGTTCCACTATTTCCGGGAATCTATACAGGAGCTTCTCAATCTCATGGGTATTTTCTCTCTCCCCTTTTGGATCAGGTTTAATATCTGCTTTCTTGAGAAGCGAGTTAGTGCGAGCGTAGGCATACTGCAGGTAGACGCCGGAGTCACCCTCTGTCGAAACAGACTTTTCGAAATCAAAGATAATGTCATGGCCGATAGTCTGGCGCAGAATCATATATTTGATAGCACCAATCGCAACCTGCTCATCTCCTTTCACCCTAGTTTTCACTTCTTCAACAAGGTCTTCCCCGCTGATTGTATTGCCTTTGCGGGATGACATTTTCCCAGTAGATAATCTCAGGAAGCTGTTTGCGATATGCTTTAAGATCTTTCCTTTTGTTTCATTTGGGAAAACTTTTTTGATAGCTTCAAAGACTATCTTGAAAAAATCTTTCTGCTCAGTACCTGTAACTGTTATAGACATATTAAAGTCCGGGAATTCTTCGATCTTAAGCTTAAAGAGACCCAGCTCTTTTGCTTCATATGTCGGCAGTCCCTGAGAGTTCAGGAATACGCGAGTGTGTCCTCCGTGGAAAACTGTTGCCCCCTCACTCACTTCGAACACCTCTCCTATGTGGTTTTTTACTATCTCTTGCCCAATGGGTGCAGACTGACTCTCGAAGAATACTTTATCGAACCTAGTGCCGAATCTTTCGCATATAGAATCCAGGTGCCTCAAGGAAGTCCTGATGCCCTTATCTTTCAATGCAGTCAGCTCGGGATCTGAATTTTCATAAAGAGCTCTATTTATCTGCTCTATCTCTTCTTTGGCAGCGGGATCATTTTCATATGACTCGTTGCCTGAACGATAGGCATCACCCAGAGCCTTGATGTCTTCAGGATCATTTTGTGTTTTCTTTAAACCCCATACTGCCTTCGCTACCGTCAGCCCGATGTCGGACGGATAATTGATACGCCTTACTTCTGCGCCTGAAGACTCGAAGATGCGAGCCAATGATTCACCGGTAATGTTCCCTACCAGATTGCCTATATGCAAAGGCTTAAAAAGATTAGGGCTGGTATATTCCATAAGCACCTTAAATCCTTTTGCGTGTTCACTTTTACCGAAATCTTTCTCATTATCAATAATTTCTTTTAAACTATTCTTAAAAAATTCTTTTGAAAGGTGAAAATTAATGAAGCCTGGACCAGCCAACTCAATCCTTTCTACCCCACTTGGCGGTTTCACCGCCAAGTGGTTAAAAATTTCCTTAGCCTTCCCAGTTTTAATCCCAACATTGGTCGAGTAATCCCCCATCTTCAGATCGGTCGGATGCTCTACAACAAATTCTCCCGTTTCTATGCCGAGAGAAATCAGGGCTTCTGTTATCGATTTTTCTATTTCTTCTTTTATCACCCTC
>JAUSGP010000036.1 GCA_030674415.1 bacterium
AAAGCGGTGTAGCCAAGTCTGCGGTTAAAAACACTCGCACAGGAGCGACGCTCGACATCTTGCCTGTAACATTGGCAGAGAAATGCGTTTGGAGCGTTAAATCCGCCTCCTTAGTTTACTGTGGGGCGCCCATAAACAGTATTGGAGCAGGGGAGCCGGATAATTGGTACCAAGGCAGAACTTCCTACTCTGATCGCCTTTGGGTCTTCGACACTGACGCGGAGATCGCGCAGGTTTTGGTAGAACCTAAGTCCTCATACGGCCTTGACCTTGATGTGGTGGAACCAAAACTTTCTCCCGCAGAAGATTATCTTATCTTTATGAACAAGTCCGACTCTTCTCTCTGGGTACTGAAATTAGAGAGCTTCTAGGTACTAGGTGCTAGCTTCTAGCTTAAATGACGATATATTCACATAAAGACCTTATTGTCTGGCAGAAAGGAATAATGCTATCGAAGCAAATTTACCTTTTAACAGAGAAGTTTCCTAGAGAGGAATTGTATGGAATTACTTCTCAAATGAGACGTGCGGCGGTGTCCATTCCATCCAATATAGCTGAAGGGAGAAGCAGAGGGACAAGAAAAGATTTCGTCCAATTTTTAAGAATAGCAATAGGTTCTGCTTCAGAGCTTGAAACTCAAATTGAGATTGCAAAACAGTTACCAAAAACGAAAGAATATTCTTATAAAGAAGTTGATATCTTATTGAGCGAGGTTTCTAGAATGACTATGGCAATGATTAAAAAATTAAGTGTTAAAGCTAGCCCCTAGAAGCAAGCAGCTAGAAGCTATGAAATTTTTGGGATGTTTCGACGGACAAAAATTTCTTGTCCTATGCTGAATAAATTTGTGGTGAGCCAATAGAGAGCAATCGCTCCGGAGATTTTATAAGAAATAAAGAAAACTAGAATAGGGAAGAAGTATTTCATTTGACTCTGCATGCTTCTGGTCAGATTATCGGTAAAAGAATTTCCTTCAGGTGGCTTCTGCCCTTTGGAGGAAACATGGAATTGGAAATAGGTGGAGAGTGCGGCTAGTAGAGCTATAAGGGCGCTCTTGGCACTAATGTCGATGAGCCCAAGAAACTCGGTGTTGATATGCGAGGGAGCGTGCACGAATGAGTAGAGCAAGGCCGGGTTCACCTGAGGGAAGTGGAGAAAGATCTGATAGAGAGCGAGAATGATCGGGATCTGGATAATGATGACAAGAATGCCGGAGAATGGGTTCACCCCCTTCTCCTTATAAAGAGCTAGGGTGCGCCTGGCCTGTTCTTCGGCCTTGTCCTTATACTTCTCCTTGATCTCCGCCAATTCCGGGCCGATCTCGGTCATCTTGACCTGTGTTATCACCGCCTTCCTTGAAAGAGGGAAGAGAACGAGACGTACGAGAATGGTCAGTAATATGACGATAATACCGGCGTCCGCCCAAGGAAAAACTTTAAATAAAAATATGAGAGCGTTGTAGAGCGGGTCGAAGAAAAACTTGTGATAAAGAAAAGACATCTGACCATTATAACTTACAACCAACGACCCACAACCAACAACCTCAACTCCGTCTCCAATTCTTCTCCCTTGATCTTCTCTGCGCCAGGCTTGGCCACAATAAAGTAAGTTGCCGGGTTAAGATCGGAAATAAACTTAGCCACCAGAGGGCGGACCCGACGACGGATGGTGTTCCTGGTAACCGCCGACTTAGAAATCTTTTTTGAAACAGAGATTATCACTCTTGCCGTATTGGCTGGCTCAACACGGAGGTAAAAATGAAGCATTACTTGTAGTGAGCAAGGTCGAACTAAACAGTAGATAGGCGGGCGCGGCCCTTCCTTCTCCTGGCGCGGATAGTACGTTTACCCGTAGCCGTTTTCTGCCTCGAGAGGAAGCCGTGGGTGCGGGCTCGCTTCCTCTTCTTCGGTTTGTATGTTGTAGACATTTTCTCTTAATGGTTCGACTAACTCACCATAAACAGGTTATTAACACATTATAAACATTTTTCGGGTACTTCACAAGCTTTTATCCTGCTGGTAAAAGATATACTGTGTACGTAATAAATTTCATGATGGACTACAAACAGCTTTGGCAAAGGGTACTAGTGGAAATGGAACTCGGAGTTTCCTCCGCCAACTTCAATACCTGGTTCAAGGATACCCGCATCGTCAAGGAAGACGGCGGAGTGGTCGTCCTCTCTGTTCCGAACGCCTTCGTTAAGGAGTGGCTCTTGACGAAGTATCACAACACGATACTTCGTAGCCTGCGGAATCTTGAGAGCTCTGTCCACGCTATAGAGTACGTAGTCAACAAGGAAGAATCCCGTCGCCGCGAGGAAAGACCGGAGAAGATTACCCACACCAAGGAGCTACCTCTACCTGAAGTAGAGGTAAACAAGGACGACAACCTTAATCCGCGCTACACCTTCGACTCATTCGTCATCGGGCCATTCAACGAACTGGCTCATGCGGCCGCCAGAGCGGTTATCGCCAAGCCAGGCATCATGTATAACCCGCTCTTTATCTACGGCTCGACAGGACACGGCAAGACCCACCTCATCCAAGCCATAGGCAACCATGTTAAGGCGACCTCTCCCGGCAAAAAGGTCTATTACATGACCTCTGAGCAATTCGGCCAGGACTGTATGAACGCCCTCCAGAACCAGAAAATGAACAGTTTCAAGGAGAAATACCGTAAATACGATGTATTGATCGTCGACGACATCCAGTTCTTCTCCGATAAGCAGAAGTTCCAGGAAGAGCTCTTTCACCTCTTCAACACCCTCTATGACAATAACCGTCAGATCATCTTCTCCTCCGACAAGCACCCGCACTTCATAACAGGCCTGGAAGACCGTCTCAAGAGCCGCTTGGCGGCCGGCATGACAGTTGATATCCCAGCACCGGACAAGGAGTCGCGCATAGCCATCATCTCCGCTAAGGCCATCCAGCAGGGCGTACCCCTATCAGCCGACATTATCGACTACCTAGCCCACACCGTGAACGGCAATATCCGCGAACTTGAAGGAGCAGTCAACGCGCTCCTCTGCCAAGCTCAGCTCAAAAGCAAAGAGATTACTATGATAGATGTCAGAAACTATATAAAAAACAATGTAAAGCCGAAGAAAACTATTGCCGTCAAAGACGTGGTCAAGATCATTTCCGACTTCTACAACATCAAGGAAGAAAGTATTTATGAGAAGACTCGCCACAAGGAGGTGATTCGCCCTAGGCAAATCATCATGTACATCCTGCGTGAGGACTTCAACATCTCTTACCCGTCAATCGGAGCCAAGCTCGGCGGTCGCGACCACACTACCGTCATCCACTCGTGCGAGAAGATTAAAAATGACATTAAAGGAGACCAGTCTCTTGTGGATGAGGTTGGGCAGATTAGAGGGCTCCTGACTGTGTAGAGCTTGTGGAAATATATCTGAAATAATGTTAATAAGATGGGATGACTGAAGCTTATGGGATAAGCTTCAGCAAAATATCCCAGGCTTCAAGGAACTATCCCCAGCTAGTCTTTTTTAAAATTCTGAAAAACCCAACGGTAGAGCCGTTAATTAAATTACCCACATACCCACACCCCTAATAGTAGTAATAAATTTTTATATATGAAAATAGAATGTATTAAGGAACAACTCGAAGAGGCCTTCAATAAGGCGGATAAAATTGCAGGGAAAAATCAAACACTCCCTATTCTCTCTGGATTCTACTTAGACGCCAGACAAAACTCTTTGGTTATTAAATCCACAAATCTTGACCTAGGTATTTCTATTACGGTGCCAGTTAAGGTTACAGAGCCTGGAATTGTGGTAGTGCCGGCTCATATTATCTCCTCCTTCATATCCTCTTTATCAAACGATCGTAACATCACCCTCACTACCAAGGACCAAGTGCTTGAGATTAAAACCAAATCTACCAAAACCAATTTAAAGATCTTACCTAGCGAAGAATTTCCGATCATTCCAGAGATTGGTGATGATAAAAACTTCTCTATCCCGGCTAGGGATTTTGTTTTCGGCATCCGTTCAGTTATCTATGCTGCGGCTGTGGGGAGTATTAAGCCAGAGCTCTCGAGTATTTCCATTACTCACGAGGGTGAGTTTCTAGTTTTTGCCGCTACAGACTCCTTCCGCCTGGCGGAGAAGAAAATTCGTATCAAGAAGGTGCCTCATTTTAAACAAATTCTCGTTCCGCAGAAAAACGCACAGGAAATTATTAAAATTTTCGATCATGGCGAGGAGGAAATCTCTATTTCAATCGAAGAGCATCAAATGGCGCTTCGCTCTGGCGGCATTTATCTCACCAGCCGCATTGTCGAAGGCACCTTCCCCGACTATCGCCAGATTATCCCGAAGGAATCAACCTCAACGGCCACTCTCTTGAAGCAGGACCTCATTAATTCGCTGAAGACGAGCCTTATCTTCTCAGACACCTTTAACCAACTGACCTTAAGACTTTCCCCAACAGGGAAAATCTTTGAAATAGAGTCCAAGAACGCGACCGTGGGTGAGAGTGTTCACTCGGTTGACGCTGTGCTCGAAGGGCAGGATATCTCCATTAACGTCAATCATCGTTACTTCACTGATTGTTTCCAGTCGATCACTTCGGATAGTATCTCCTTGAGTTTTTCCGGCCAGGCCAAGCCGATAGTGGTGAGGGGTGTCAGCGACACAAGCTTCCTCTACCTCGTCATGCCGATGAATCAGTCTTAAGTAGAATGGAGAATCTCTCGAAACTTCTAGAGCGGTTTTCCAAAATTCTTAACAGGGACGCCTCGACCAAAGAAGCGATCGCGAGCGTGATCGCGGAAAGAACAAAAGTTTCTTTAAAACCAGAAGATTTCACTCTTAAAGACGGAGTACTCGAGGTTAACGCCTCTGCTGTGGCAAAAAATGAGATTAGGCTTAAGGAGGAGATGATCAAAGACGAACTTAAAAACATTCACCGCCTCTCTATCTCAAAAATTTTCTATAAATAATCAGAACCCTTCCGGAGTGCCAGGGATAATTATGGGTGGGATAAGCGGTTGAACAACCGGAGTCGGGGCACCGTAGCCAGTCAGAGTGACCCAACGTCTGACCCCGTACTCCCAGTTGGAAAATTGTGGATCGTTAGCCGGATTAGAGGGGTATGTACCGCGTGGATCATTCTTCAGAACGTAATAAAGGATCGAGTGAGCTTCGCCAATAGGCATCTCCCCGCGGAGAATCGGCTTTAACTCCAAAGGATCTTCAGGTTCCGGCTGGATAAATGATTCAGTGGGAAGGTTGGGAAGAGTCTTGTCTATAAGCTCGCGCCACAGGGGGGAGACGATGAGTCCCGCCACTTTCTTAGCCATCGGAGTATTGTCGTTATTGCCCACCCAGGCGCCCACCACGAGGTTGGGAGCGTACCCGAGGATCCAGGCATCCTTGTAGTCGTTAGAAGTACCGGTCTTGACCGCTACGTCGCGACTAGCTACGTAGAGAGGTGAGTTGGGACCGTAGCCTGGCGTGCGAGCTACATTATCTGAAAGGATGCTTGAGATGGTACGGGCTGTCTGTTCCGATAAGACCCGGCGCGAGAAGGGGGTGTACTTGTCGATAATGTTGGCGTTCGCATCTTCGACCCAGAGGACTGGGGTGTACTGGTTTCTTACCCCGTCGTTAGCGAAGACGGAGTAAGCCGCGGTCATGTCAAGGAGGGAAACAGAGCCACCTCCGAGAACTAGAGATAAGCCGTAGTTACCAGTATCAGTTAAACTCTCGATACCCATACTTTCGGCGAGCTTAATGGAATCCTTCACTCCAGCGAGATAAAGCGCTTCGACTGCTGGGACGTTGATAGACTGGGCCAGGGCGTTTCTTACTGTCATCGGGCCACGGAACTTGTCGTCATAGTTGCCCGGGGCGTAGCAAGTCTCGTCGGTGACCAGATTGTCTGGCGCACACGAAGGATTGAACTGGATGGCCGCGTCGAAGAGAATGGTCTTGTCGGTGTAGCCCTTGTTGAAAAGAACGGAGTAGACGAAGGGTTTGAAGGTTGAGCCCGGCTGGCGATGGCCGATGGCCGCGTTGAAGTTGCCGTCAATTTCCTTGTCGAAATAATCGCGGGAGCCAACCATGGCCAGGATTTCCCCGGTCTTAGGGTCGATCGCCACGATAGCGTTGTTCTCTCCCTCGAATTTTTCTTCATTGATCTTGCCGTATTTCTTAGCAATTGCTTCTGCATCTTGCTGGATAGAATAATCGAGAGTAGTGATGATCTTATAACCGCTGTTCTCGAGTGTGCCGTTGCCGTATTTCTTGGAGAGATAATCAATGACGAAGAAGACGAAGTGAGGGGCCTTGATATTAGAGGTGTTCTCCCGAGCTTTAAATGTCACCTTCTCTTCCAGGGCGATATCATACTCTTCCTGGGGGATCATTTTGTTATCGAGCATTTCTTTAAGCACCACGTTTTTCCTCGTCTCCAGCTCGGCCGGGTGTGCTCCGTACGGAGAGTAATAACTAGGAGCCTTGGGTAACGATGCGAGGTAGGCTGATTCCGCGAGTGAGAGATCCTTGGCGCTTTTCCCGAAGAAACTTTGGGACGCTTCCTGGATGCCGTAGATGGTGCCACCGTACGGGATCTCGTTCAGATAGAGAGAAAGAATCTCTTCCTTAGAGAGCACGCGTTCAAGCTTCAAGGCCAGTATTAGTTCCTTGAGCTTCCTGGTCGGGGTCTTGTCCTTGGTCAGGATAGAATTCTTGACCACTTGTTGGGTGATGGTAGAGCCTCCTTGGCTGAAGGACATGGTGGTGAGGTTTACCAAAACCGCGCGCAGGAACGAGTCGAACTTAAAGCCGTGGTGCGAGTAGAAATCTTTGTCCTCGATGGCGACACTCGCGTTCTTGGCATATTCCGATATGTCCTCGAAGGCTACTGGCTCGCGCCTGGCGTCTCTCGACATGTCATAGAGCAGGATCTCGCCAGTGCGGTCATAGATCTTGGTGGATTGGTCTATGCGGCGTTCTCCGATGCTCTCGAGGGCTGGGATGCGCAAAGAAGCCACCCAGAGGATGAAGAGACCGCAGATAAACAAGGCTACCGCCCCGAGAGCCATCATATGATTAGAGTGGCGCGCCCAACGCAAGAATTTTTTCATGATTCGATGTTACTCACCATGACCCTGAGCGTAGTCGAACGGGTCATTAGAGTGACTATTTTAACATATGCTAAGATACTTTCATGAATAAAGACGTAGATTCGACCAGCTCACTACAGGTAGCAGAACTGCTTTCTCGTGGGGTGGAAAAGGTTATTCCCCGCGAACTCGCAGAAAAGAAGCTTCGCTCAGGAGAAAAACTTAGGGTTTACTTCGGGGTTGATCCTACGGGCGCAAAGCTCCACTTAGGCCACTCTGTTCCATTGAGGAAGCTTAAGGCTTTTGTTGATGCTGGGCACGAAGTAATTTTTCTAGTAGGAAGTTTTACGGCTATGATCGGAGACCCTTCAGGCAGAGACATTATGCGCATTCCCTTAACTCGTGAGGAAGTTGAAAGCAATCTTAAAACCTACAAAGAGCAGGCCGGTAAAATTTTAGACCTCTCTAAAATTGAAGTTCGCTACAATCATGAGTGGCTCGATACTTTAGGCTTCAAAGATATCGTTGACTTAGCAAGCAATTTCACGGCGCAGCAGATGCTTCAGCGAGATATGTTTGATAAGAGGATTAAAGAAGGGATTCCAATCGCGCTTCATGAATTTTTATATCCCCTTATGGTTGGTTATGACTCGGTGGTTTTAGATGTGGACTGTGAACTGGGTGGTTCAGACCAGGAATTCAACATGCTTGCAGGCAGAACGCTTCAGTCCGCCTATAAAAAGCGAGATAAATTTATTCTCACTACCAAGCTTATAGAGGGCACAGATGGGCGAAAGATGAGTAAGACTTACAACAACGCTATTTATCTTGAAGATGAGGCGGGCGATATGTATGGCAAGGTCATGTCAGTAAATGATGATCTTACAAAAACTTACCTTGAGAACTTTACGGATTTAGATATGAACGAGGTTGAAGAAATTCTCAAACTACATCCCAAAGAAGCCAAGATGCGCCTGGCTTTTGAAATCACCAAGCTCTACCACGGAGAAGAAAAAGCCAAAGAAGCGCAAGAAAATTTTGCAGAAACTTTTTCAAAAGGCGGTATTCCTGCTGACATAAAGATCGTTAAGGCAGACAAAGATACACCGCTTGTCGATATATTTTTAGAACAGGGCTTAGTGGCTTCAAAAACAGAATTCAATCGTTTGAATGATGAGGGTGCTATCAAAGAAATAGAAAGCGGTGTTTACCGCGTAGGTAAACACCGCTTTCTCAGGATCGAATGGCAAGATTGAGTGGGCTGATTAGAATTCCTCCACGTCATCCATCAAGTCTTCTTTGTCTATCTCGAGCTCTTCTTCCGCCAGATCCTCGACACTCTCCACGTCGTCATCGAGCAGTTTTTTCTTACCATCCACTAGCTCGTCGTCTTCGAGTGGTACTTCGGCTTCAAGAGAATCGTCTTTAATGATATCGTCTTCGTGCATATTCAATCTAATTATTTTTTAAATTTTGAATGCTCTTATTTGTATCAGATACCCTTTTGGGTTGCAAGATGAGTAATCCCCAGTGCGATAGCATCAAGCTCATCATCAAGTCTTTTTTTGCGCTTGCCATTGGGCGTTGGAAGCTTGATAAGCTTCCAAACCATTCCCTCCATTTGTTTCTTATCCGCCTTGCCGTAACCGGTCACTGCTATCTTGATAGCTTGTGGGGAGTATTCATAAACTTCGAGTCCGGCTCCAGAAGCTTCATACAAGATGACGCCCCGCGCTTCAGAAACTTTCAAAGCGTTGGTGGTGTTTTGATTAAAGAAAAGAGTTTCAATAGCCAGAGACTGCGGTTTCCACTTCTTTATTACCTTTCTCACAGCGATGCCGATCTGTAGTAAGCGCTCTGCGTGCGGCAGTTTACGGTCGGTTTCGACACACTCGGAAAAAAACAGTTTTTCTTTATCTAAAACAGCTACCCCTACTCGGTCGAAGCCAGGGTCGATGGCTAAAACTTTATTCAGCATTAGTGTAGACATCCTGAACTTCATCGTTATCTTCAAGCTCTTCGATCAGAGCTTCGAGGATCTTGCCGTCCTCATCGGAGAGGGGAACTGTCATGTTCGGTTTCCAATCACCCCCTTCTTTGTTAAACGCCCAAGTGGCTGAGCCCTGAGCAGCCAAAGCAAAGCCGTGCTCGGAGAGAATGAATTTTACTTCCTGCGCCGCTTTGTTTCTGTTAGAAGTCAGAGCTTCGATAATAAGAGCACTGCCGGCCGGCCCGTATGCTTCGTAAGTAATATTTTCCATCGTCTCGGCATCAGCCCCGCTTCCTTTCTTGACCGCACGCTCGATGTTGTCTGTGGGCATGTTGAACTCGCGCGCTTTATCTATCGCTGTGCGAAGGATTGGAGAAGTGATGTCGCCATTTGCCTGTCTTGATGCCGTAGCGATGGCGCGGCCCATTTTAGAAAAAATTTTAGACTTAGCTGCATCTGTCCCGGCTTTCTTATGCTTTATCTTAGACCACTTGTTGTGTCCGCTCATAGTAATTTCTTCTGCAAATTCTTCGGCGGAGTCTTTCCTAGATGCGCATAGGCGTGAGGGGTGAGTGCGCGGCCGCGCGTGGTGCGTTCTATGAGACCAAGTTGTAAGAGATATGGTTCGTTAAATTCTTCGATTGTCGCTTCTTCCTCCGAGAGTGCGGCTGCTAAGGTGCCGAGGCCGACTGGACCGCCGGAGAATTTATCAGCAATAACTTCTAAAAGTTTTCTGTCCGATGGCGTAAGCCCCTTCTCATCGACTCCTAAAAGCTTAAGAGCTTCAGTCACAGCATTCTTATCAAGAGATTTATTTTCCACTTGGGCGAAGTCGCGCGCTCGTTTAAGGAAATAATTGGCGGTGCGGGGGGTAAACCTGCTTCTCTTGGCAATTTCTTTCTCCGCGCCTTTTTCAAGAGTCACTCCTAAAATTTTTGCCGAACGGCGTAGAATTTCCTCAATCTCTTCTTCGCTGTAAAACTCCAAGCGGAACACTCCTCCGGAAAATCGGCTGCGCAAGGGGGAAGAGATCATGGCGACGCGGGTGGTGGCGGCGAGCAGAGTAAAGGGCGGTAGCTCGAGCTGCAACGTTCTGGCCGAAGGGCCTTTGCCGATGATGATGTCGAGTACTCCTGACTCCATAGCAGGGTAGAGCACTTCCTCAATAGTTTTATTAAGTCTGTGGATTTCGTCTATAAATAAAATGTCACCAGCAGTGAGGTTAGTGAGAATAGAAGCTAGGTCGCCCACGCGCTCTATAGCGGGTCCAGAAGTGATCTTTAAGTTCCGCCCAGTCTCACGTGCGACCAGGTGGGCGAGAGTGGTCTTACCGAGCCCCGGCGGGCCATAGAAGAGTACGTGTTCCGGAGGAGTGCCTCGGCCAGAGGCGGCCTTAAGAAGAATATTTAAATTATCTTTAATAGCTTTCTGCCCAACATAGTCCGGCCAACTAGTCGGTCTAAGCTCATGGTCTAAATAAAGGGCTGAAGAAGGCTGAACGCCTTCTTCAGGGTCAGATTTTTCTTTCGTACTTTTACTTGACATAAAAAATATTGTGTGCTAGACTAGTTTCTCGATAGGTAGTTCGTTTCCAGTCCATAAATCTCTAAGCAACGTGCCTCTCGGGGCATTTGGACTTTTCTTTGAGGACGCTTCTGGTACCACTTGTGGTTACTGGAGCCATCCTTGTTAGAATCGTTTAGCTTTTGGTGCATTCTGAAAGTGTTGCTTAGAGATTTATGGACTGGATTCTATTTAACATTATTCACGATTTGATACACGTGACAATCTAGACAGAGATGTCTATGACTCGGTCTAATTCATCCAGAGTCGTGACTCCGTTTAAGACCTTGAGCACCCCGTCTTGCTGGAGTGTCAAAAGCTTCTGCCCCTTGGCTGCCGCGCGGATATCGCGTTCCGAAGGGTTCGTAATGACCGCCTTTTCAATCTCATTGTCTACCAAAATAGCCTCGTAGACACCGATGCGTCCTTTATAGCCCAGACCTGAACATTCTAAGCAAAGGGTCCCATCTCCTTGCTTACCAACCGGAGCCCAGACCTTCTCTCTTTGTACATTTTCCAGATAAGTCTGGTCAGTGATCTCTCCCAAGATCCTATCCACCGTAGCCTTGGCCTTGTCTATCAATGGCATTTCTTTTTTGCATGCCGGGCAGAGCGTGCGCACCAGACGCTGAGCGATGGTTATAGTCAGAGCCGAGCTAATCACTTTAGAATTTACCCCGAGGTCGAGGAGTCGCGGGAAGGCGCCCGCGGCGTTGTTGGTATGCAGGGTCGAAAGTACCAAGTGTCCGGTCAGTGCTGCGTTAACGGCGACCGCCGCTGTCTCATCATCGCGGATTTCTCCCACCATGATGACGTCCGGGTCCTGACGCAGAGCGCTGCGCAGACCTTCGGCGAAGGTGTAGCCTTTGTCTGCCTCGGCTTGGGTCTGGACGATGCCCTCGATGTGGTACTCGATTGGATTTTCAATAGTAATTACTTTAATCTCTGGGGTGTAGATTTTCTTTAAGAACGCATAGAGAGTAGTGGTCTTGCCGGAGCCGGTCGGGCCGGTGGTCAGTATTAGGCCGTTCGGCTTCCTAATCTCACTCTTAAGAATTTCAAGAAGTTTAGGATGGATACCAAGTTTCTCAAGGTCGACTGTGATGGCGTCCGGGTTCAAGATACGCAGGACCACCGACTCGCCATACGGCCCCGGTAGGAGAGAGGTGCGCACCTCGATCTCGACTTCGGCTAGCTTGATCGAGAAGCGCCCGTCCTGCGCTTTTTCCTTCACGTTTAATTTCAATTCGCTCACTAGCTTAATGCGCGAGAGTAGGAGCTCGAAAGTTTCCGAGTCAAAATGAAGAATGTCGGTGAGCACTCCGTCGAGCCGGTAGCGCAGGCGCAAGTCTGCGTCCTCCGGCTCGAGGTGGATGTCGGAGGCCTTGAGACTGATGGCGCCGGCGAGAATGATTTCAAGAATTTTAGAAATGCGGTAAGCGCGCTTGAGCGAGAGCACTCCCTCGATGAGAGTCTTCACATCTGCAAGGGTATTGACCTTCTTGGTGACTTCGAGAATCTCATCGTTACTGATATCGAGAGCGCCGGATTTGGTCTCGAAGGAGTATGAGAGATCCTTGTAGCGCTCCCAGACCTTCTCCAGGCTCGCATGTGAGACCATGAAGATCTCTGGTAAGTAACCACGTTGTTTGAGGTCTTCGATGAGTGCTAAGGCCTTCTCGTTCTTCGGCGAGAGGACAGCCACATCAATCTTCTTGTCGGTAGCATTGAAGACCGCGAGTTCGGCGGCGCGAGCCTCACCTTCCTTTACCACTCTTAAGGCATCGATATTTATCGGGTGAGCCGAGAGGTCGAGATAGGGGACGCCGTGGCGAGAAGCGAGTGTGGAAGCCAGTTCCTCCTCCTCTTTCTTATAAAGGGTTTTGACCCGCTCGTCCTGCTTGTCTTCGTCGAAGGAAATCATTGTCTAAGTATAAAGCTTCTAGCTTCTAGCTGCTAGCTTTTAGCTTGAAAATACGGGTTATTTTAAGTGCTTGACTTTTATATATTATGTGTGATATAATACAGAGAGGAGGATAGTTCCATGAGATGGGTGATTGTAGTGCTACTCGCGGTCTCTGGGGTCGCCTGCGGCGAGCATTTCGATTTCGATGACGAGATAGCGAGATTCAACGCCATCAACACCGCCAACCCGCACGACATCGGCATTAAGGTTTTGGGCGACACCCGGAACTCCGAGATCTGGGTCCGGGCCGGCCAGTCCTTTCCCTTCGATGCGTGGATCCTGGTGGCCCACAGGCAATCAGGGCTCACGGGCCCAACCAAAAGCTCGTCGGACAAGCAAACCACCGTCGATGTCGCTGTGCGCGACCTCGTCACGGGTAAGGGCTACACGCTCAATTGTCCGACCGGCGCGAAGATCATTACCGGCATCTACTATGAACCTCGGTTGGGCGGCTTCGATAGTGTTTACTGCCGAGCCAACTACACCAACTAACGGGCGGGACTTCGGTCCCGCCCCGTTTTATTTATGTATAATACGGGCATGTTTGCGACCGTTATAGCGCTTCAAGGAGAACTTGGTTCAGGCAAAACCCACTTTGCCCAGGCCTTTGGGAAAGTTTTAGGAATAATAGAGAATATGCCGAGTCCGACCTTTGTAATCATGAGATCTTATGATATTGACCCCACCAAAGCGGGGCATGTCGGAGCTGGGTTTAAAAAATTGATTCATATAGACGCGTATCGCTTGGAGAAAGAAGAGGAACTTTTGCATCTTGGTTGGAATGAACTGATTAAGAGTCCAGAAAATTTGATTCTGATCGAATGGCCTGAAAGAGTTGAAGGATTAATCCCAAAGGATGCCAAAAGAATCTTATTCAAACATGAGAAATAAAAGATTAATACTACTTGATTCTCACGCTATCATTCACCGGGCGTATCACGCATTGCCAGACTTCACCGCATCTTCTACCGGAGAGCCTACCGGGGCTCTCTACGGATTGGTAGCGATGCTGTTGAAGATTATTAATGATCTTAAACCAGATTATATCGTGGCCGCCTTCGATCTCCCCGGCCCAACCTTCCGCCACGAAGCCGCGGCGAGCTATAAGGCAAGTAGGAAGGAGAATGACGCCAACCTAGACCTTCAACTTGCTCGCTCGCTTGACGTTTTCAAAGCTTTCGGCATTCCGGTCTATTCTCACCCGGGCTTTGAAGCGGATGACATCATCGGCACCATAGTGCATAAGCTTAAGAAAGATAAAAATACGGAAATTATTATAGCGTCAGGTGACATGGATACTATGCAGTTGGTGGATAGTAAGAAGGTGCAGGTCTACACCTTGAAGAAGGGAATCAACGATACCATCCTCTATGATGAGAAGAAGGTGTTGGAGCGTTTCGGCTTCCCTCCGGAGAAACTGGTGGACTATAAAGGTCTGCGTGGCGACCCCTCGGACAATATCATTGGGGTTAAGGGAGTCGGGGAGAAGACGGCTACGGAATTAATACAGAAATTCGGCACAATAGAAGAAATATACAAAGTGCTAAAGAAAAACAAGGTGGATATTTCAGAAAGAATGAAGAAAATTCTGCTTGAGAACGAAGAAGAGGCCCTTTTTTCAAAAACTTTAGCCACTATTCGCCCTGATGCCCCGATCGAGTGGAAGCTTCCCGAAGAATGGAGGCCAAACTTTAAGCTCGATGAAGTTTTAGAATTATTTAAGACCCTAGGCTTCCGCACTTTGGGCGACAGAGTTAAACAGATGGCGAAGAAATTGGGGGGTGAAGATTTGCCCATCTCATCTTTGCCTATGGAGTTTAATCCTCAAGAAGCCAAAGAATTATCTTTGATGCTTTGGGTTATAGATTCTAATATCACTGCTCCCAATATTGAAGACGTGATGAATTTTACCAAAGCCGACAATCTAAAGGAGGCAAGATCGGTAATAGAAACAGAACTTGATAAGCGCGGCGTAAGATCTGTCTTTGAAAATATCGAGAAACCTCTCATGCCTATAGTGAGAGAAATGAACGAGAGAGGAGTGAAGGTGGATAAAGATTTTCTCACCGATCTTTCCCGTACTTATCACAAGGAACTCTCGAGGATAGAGAAAGAAATATGGAAACATGCTGGCGAAGAATTCAACATCAATTCTCCCAAAGTGCTATCGGAAATTCTTTTCACCAAGCTTGGGCTTGCTGAAAAGAGGCAGAAGAAAACTGCAGGAGGCGCTCTCTCGACCAAAGAGTCCGAGCTCGAGAAGCTCAAAGACAAGCACCCCATCATTTCTCTTATCCTCGAGTACCGCGAGCTTTCCAAACTTCTCTCCACTTATATCGACGCCATCCCCCCGCAATTGGATAAAAAGTCCCGTCTCCATTCTACCTTCCTCCAGTCCGGAGCGGTGACTGGTCGCATGGCGAGCAATAACCCCAATCTTCAGAATATCCCCAATAAAACCGATCTTGGCCGCGCTATCCGCAAGGCTTTCGTGCCCGAGAAGGGATTCAAACTTGTCTCACTCGACTACTCGCAGATAGAGCTCCGGATTGCCGCTATACTTTCGCGGGATAAGAAACTGATGGAAATCTTTAAAAACGGGGAAGACGTGCACGCGGGTGTAGCGGCGAGAGTTTTCAAAGTGCCTCAAGATAAGGTGGATAAGGGCATGAGGATTAAGGCCAAGACCATCAACTTCGGCATCCTCTATGGCATGGGAGTGAACGCTCTTAAGAGTAATTTGGGAACAGACAGGAAGGATGCACAAGAGTTTTATAATGAATACTTCTCTACTTTCACAGGACTGGCCCAGTATCTAGACCATATCAAGGCCGAGACAGCGCGCAAAGGTTATACCGAAACAATGTTCGGACGTCGTCGTTACTTCTCGGGATTCAAATCTCCGCTACCCTTCATCCGTGCCTCTGCGGAACGCATGGCTATCAATGCTCCGATCCAGGGCACGCAAGCGGATCTCATCAAGATCGCGATGAAAAATATTCACGACTATATAGAGTCGCAAGGCTGGGGCGATGATGTCCGCCTGATCCTTCAGGTTCACGACGAATTGGTCTTTGAGGTTAAGGAGAAACTGGTTGGGGAGGCCTCTCGCGCGTTTAAGGAGATTATGCAGACCGCCATCCCAGAGAAGAAATTACTAGGAGTGCCGATAGTAGCGGAGGCACACGTAGGGGATAATTGGAGTGAAATGCGGAGCATTTCACAAAAAACATGAGTGAAGAATTTTTTCAACAAGATATATTCGGCAATGTGATCAGGGTTGTTCCTGAAGGCGAGGAAATTGACGCCATTGGTCCACAGGCTCGGTCCGACTTCAACATCTTCGCGCTTACTGACGCTATCGGGGCAAGGCGTAAGCGCGATGCCTGGGTGCTTTATCAGAAGGCCTTGGCGTCAGGCATGGTTCCCGAAGAAGTTTTTTATAAATTGGTCTGGCAAGTCAAGACCATGCTCATTGCTAGTCGTACCAAGACTGCCGAAGAAGCCGATATGAAAAGTTTTCCTTACAGTAAGGCTAAGGGATTCCTTAAAAACTTTGAAACTTCTGAACTTGTAAATTTATCTGAATCTCTGGTCCTCGGTTATCATAAGGCTCGCCGTGGAGAAGGGGAGATTGAAACGTTGGTAGAGAAAACTCTTTTAAGTTTGTAAAGCGTAAGCCTTAAGTAGATTTTGGAAAAGGGAGACCACGGTCATGGGGCCGACGCCTCCGGGGACTGGGGTAATGGCTTTTACAATTTTACTGACATTTTGGAAATCAACGTCACCCGCGATCTTTTTATTTTTGAGAACATTGATACCGATATCGACTACCATCTGGCCCTTGGAAACATGTTTCCTGCTGATGAGATTCGGTTTGCCGACAGCGGTAATCAATATGTCTGCGCGCTTGGTCTCTTTTTCCAGATCTTCGGTGTCTTTGTGGCAAACGGTGACGGTGGCCCCTCTGTTCAATAACGCGAGCATGGCTGGCCTGCCGACCAAAGAAGATTGTCCGACGATGACGATCTTTTTTCCGGTTAGCCGAATCTTGTATTCTTCCAGCAAGCTAAGTATTCCTCTGGCAGTAGCGGGCACGAAGGCCTCGTGGTTGTCAAAGAGATGCTTGGTATTGATGGCAGTCAGGCCGTCGACATCTTTCTTAGGATCAATACTCTCGAGAACCCTTTCTATATCAAAATTCTTCGGCGCAGGTAGCTGCACCATAACACCATGAACTGATGAGTCTCGGTTATAATTTTTAATATCGTTAATTATTCGCGATTCCTTAGTATTTTTCCGGTATCTTTTGTGCAGGATTTCTGCACCAATCTTTTCGCCAAAGGCTTTCTTATTTCTTATGTAAGTGTTTGATTCTGCCAGATCACCAATCTGAATGATGACTAATTTTGGCTTGATCTTAAGCCCTCTAATTTTCCTGGCAAGCTTAAGAGCAAGTAAATTGCTCAACTTTTTACCATCAAGAATTTTTGACATCATGTGCGTCCAGCAGGGATCGAACCTGCGACCTTGTCCTTAAAAGGGACCTGCTCTACCGACTGAGCTATGGAC
The DNA here is from genome assembly GCA_030674415.1 of bacterium. GTDB lineage: Bacteria > Patescibacteriota > Minisyncoccia > Phycocordibacterales > Zambryskibacteraceae > UBA5004. The sequence goes on from JAUSGP010000036.1 coordinate 17,187, forward strand.
GCAAAATTAGCTTAGAGCTTCTAGCTACTAGCTGTTAGCTTAAAAACATACAACAAAATTGATTCCAAAGCTAGAACCTAACACCTAGAACCTATAAGCTGTTATAGAGGGATATCGAAAGCGTACGCGCCGGCGCCAGTGAGGAGTAGGGAGATGGAGATGACGAAGACGAGGAGGTAGAAGACCATGTCCCGTTTAAGCACTTCCCGCGCCTTCCATTCAATGTAGAGTTCGATACCAGTAGAGATGACGAAGAAGAGCGCTGCAACCTGGGTCCAAAGGCCGGCAAGAAGCATCAAGCCACCTATTACCTGGAGCAGACCATAAAGTGGGACAAATAGAGTAGAGGGGCGTAGGCCGAGAGTTTCGAAAGAGGCCATCCACCTCTGTTTCTCCGATTTAAATTTGAGGACCCCGAGGTCTAGGAAGATAAGGCCCAATACTACCCGCAAGATAAAGGGCGCTAAGAGCGAGTAATTAAGCAGTTCTGGGAATAGATTAAGCATGAATTTATTTATAGTGAGCTTGTCGAATCTATATTAACACAAAGAGAGCAATACCTGTGGCGACAGAGACATTGAGGGATTCCTTCTTGCCTTGCATCGGGATCTCCACTATCTCGTCTACTGTTTCCAAAATTTCTTTTGAAACGCCGTCTACTTCATTGCCGACAACTAATGCAAAAGCTTCTAGCTGTAAGCTGTCAGCTCTTAGCTTTTTGGATTTAGGATGCTGTTCCAATGCAATTATCTTGAACCCATCTGTTTGTAAATTAGAAATTGTAAATTGAAAATTTTGGACCGCAACATGTTCCCACTCAATTAAGTCTTCAGCTCCAAGAGCCACTTTAGAAAAATCAACTCTCTTGCGGCCAAAGCGGTCCAAGGGTGCAGGGGTAGTACCGACCAAAATTATTTTTGATACACCCAACCCTTCAGCAGTACGAAAAATTGAAGCAGTATTCTCAACGCTTCTTAGATTCTCGAGTATAAGTACGCAAGTCTTAGACATAGAGCTTTTGATGAATGGGGCAGAAGTGGGCGCTGCGGGTGGCGACCACGATACGAGCAATTATTCCTTTGCAACCTTTTTTATCACACTTCTTTCCTTTGCGTTGATAAGCACGGTGATGCTCTTGGAATTTACCCTTTTCGCCCTTTATATTTCTATAATCAGACATGGAGTCTCCGCCGAAATCTATGCCTTTTTTCAAAACTTCTTTCATAGCCTTAAACATTTCTTTGAAATTCTTCTCCGGAATCTTGGCGACTACGGAAAGGGGATGGACGCCCGCACGCCAGAGTATTTCGTCAGAATAAATGTTGCCTATACCCGCAATAAGTGTCTGGTCCATTAGTACCGACTTAATCTTTCCTTTAGGTTTCTTGTGTAATTGGAAATTGAAAATTGGAAATTGAAAATTATCATGCAGTGGTTCTGGCCCTAGTGTCTTAAGATGGACTGATTCGTGGATTTCCTTGGTCGGAACTAAAGTTATCTTGGCAAATTTTCTCATGTCAGAAAGAACCAGCTCTTTGCCATTGTCCAAGTTAAACTTGAGGCGGATAAATGATGCGTCTTTGGGCGGGTTATAGAAGAAATAGCCAGTCATCTTCATGTGTATGAGGATAGTGTGCTTATTATTCAGATGTATGAGGATATTTTTGGCTCGTCTTTCGGCTTTCAGGATTTTTTGTCCGATTACTTTCTTCCGGAAAATTTTGAAAAAGAGAGGGTTCTTGATCTCCTCCTTACTGTGATAATGCGGGCTGTTGTAGGTAGTGGAGACGGCGCGTATTGTCCGGCCTTTGACGGTTCTATTCAATCCATCGACGGTGGTTTGAACCTCTGGCAGCTCAGGCATGAGTTAGGTTCTAGGGGCTAGGTTCTAGTGGCTAGTAATTTCAATGCGGCTCGGACTCGCTCTGAAGCACCCTCAACATCTTTAGATACTTTTTTCAAAGCTTCGCGCGCGTCGCGCTCGCTGTAGCCAAGTGAGACTAGGGCTTCTAGCGCATCACCTTCTCCGCGAGTATCAATAGCCACATCATCCTTGCTTACCTTGAGCTTGTCTTTGAGTTCCAAGACAATTTTCTCCGCGTTTTTTCTGCCAATGCCAGAGACCCGCGTCAGATACGAAGTATCAGAGCTCGCTACTGCCTGTCGCAGGGTGGCGGGGGAGGCGACATTTAATATCCCCAAGGCAGTTTTCGGTCCGATGCCAGAGATGGTGATGAGAAGTTCGAAAATTCCCAGAGTTTCTTTATCGAGAAAGCCGAAAAGGTCGAGAGAGGTCTCTCTTACTGCCAAATGTGTCCAGAGTAATATTGGCTGGGAGAGGGTAGCTTCCAAGGCGACCTCGGTTGGCACCAATACCTTGTATCCGACACCAGAAATATCGACGACAAGTGTGTTTAAGTCCTTGTGGCGCACCGTTCCAGAAAGGCTTGAAATCATACAATAACTAGTGTAGCATCTCACCCATGCCGATCACTAGTTCCGCCAAGAAGGCCCACCGTTCGTCGCTTAAGAAGCGAATCTTTAATCTACGCAGGAAGGTGAAGGCCGCCGAGACCGTAAAATCTTTCAAAAAACTTGTAGCTCTAGGAGACAAAAAGGCGGCTCTCGCCATGATGTCTTCTGTCCAGAAAGCGCTCGACAAGGCAGTCAAAGGCAAAACTCTCAACAAGAACATGGCTTCCCGCAAAAAGTCCCGCCTTTCGAAATTGCTTAAAAAGTTGTAAGCTTCTGCCTACAGCTTCCATCGTTCAATGGATAGGATATTTCCTTGCGGAGGAAATGATGTAGGTTCGATTCCTACTGGAAGCACAAAATTTTTATCCACAGTTTCACTTTCTATTTAAATTCGGCGGAGTATTATTAATAACGGAATGGGTAGGTGTGGTTACCGTTGTTTCAAGGGGGTGCTTATCGCAAGATAAACTTGCCTAAGGGCTCAGTTTGAAGAAGGCCGTTACTTCGGTCCGTCACTTTGCGTGTTCACTTGGGGGAGCGCTGCCATGGCGCTCCCCCTTCTTATTTCAAAATCCTAAGTATTCCAATACTCGTTCAACAAACGGCAGGGAATGATACTTTTCAGGCAAAAACTGCGAAAGTGTCTTATCAAGCTCTTCGGCGTTGGAGGCCCCTATCGGTACGACGATGATAGGCATGAATGGCTTTTGCGAGCTTAACAGTATCTTCGGATGCGGATGTTCCGTATCGAGCCAGTAAGAAGCTAGCGTATCGTATGGATAAAGAATGTTCCCGCGGGTAATGCCTCGCTCATTTACTACTACATGCACATTTTCCGGCGGACGGTTGATAAAGAGGGCTAGAGCGAAGACGCTGACGATCACCAGGATGCCGAAGATAATATTGCCGAAGATAACGGCGGCGATAGCCACCGAGATCGAGATGATGCCGACTGCCCAAAACCAGTCATCACTCCTTTCCTTATGTTCGTATTCGTGAGCATCCCACTCTATTTTAAATGGATTTGATTTTCCCATTAATAAAATTATATCACCCTTCGATAAACTCAGGGCAAGCTATTTATGGTGAGCGCAGTCGAACTACTTCACAACACTTCCGGCAGGAACCTCATATGCGGGATGGAGAAGTATTGGCTCGTCGTCATCAGCGCAGAGCATCATGCCCTGGCTTTCAAGCCCCATGAGCTTCCTCGGTTCGAGGTTTAGTATTAGAGGCATTTGCCGCCCGACCAGCGTCTCCGGATTAGGATATGAGATGCCCAAGCCCCCTATGATTTGCCTCTGTTCTCCCGCGCCGACATCAAAGATGAACTTGATCAGTTTCTCTGATCCCTCCACTTTCTCAGCTGAAATAACCCTTCCAATTCTTATATCGCACTTCTTAAAATCTTCGATGGTGATCATCTTTTTATGTATTTTATCAGACCAATACACAAGGCTTTTCGGTGGGCATCAATCCCATCCAGAGGTAACACAAAATGTATTCCGTAGCATGTCGGTCTGTTGGACCAAAAGTTTTTAGAATATTCCTCAGTAACTTCTCCAGGTGAAAAGATATATATTCTGACAAAAAATGCTGCAAATAAAACTATCAACATCAAAATTGTAATAGTTATTTTCTTACTCATATGTCAATTATATCTTAAGCGGACTGCGTCCGCCGAAGGCGGAGGGGGCGAGATTCGAACTCGCGGTGCCTTGCGGCACAATGGTTTTCAAGACCACCGCACTAGACCTCTATGCGACCCCTCCTGTGATGGCTTGTAGAATAGCATATTTGCATAAAAATTTGATACATTCATAATTAAAGATAGGGAGGTTCTCGTGATTGCAGACCCAACTCGGCAGATCCATGAGGGTAATTTCGACACATGCAAGTGTCATTGCTGTGTTCGAAAAAGGGAATACATCGCGCGACTGCGTGCATCTGTGAAAGTGGTCTGCGAACGTATTCGGCGAAGTGGGCAGCCCACGGCAGCAGATTTAGCGCGGATGGTGTACTAACAAGGCGGCCTAGCTAACTAGGCCGCCTCGACTTTTTAAAATTATTTCTCCTCTACTACCTCAACCTTATAGTTCTTAGCGACGAAGAAGAGATAGATAATCTCCAGGATGCCAAGAGTATTAATGATGAGAATGGCGAGAAACCACCATTTCTGCCTCAATCCCGCGGAGCGCCAGAGGCCCAGGCCTTTCCAGATTAAGGTCCAGAGAATAGCAATAGCAATCCAGAGAGGGTTAATACCTAAGACTTGAGAAAGTGTCACAACTGATTCCATATCGATAATTATACTATAATTGCACTATGACATCTCGGAGACTCATGGCCATAGATTTTGGCTCCAAGCGGGTAGGTATCGCCTCGACTGATGAGAGCGGTCAGTTCGCCTTGCCGCGTATGGTGTTTGCCAATGACCATAGCTTGACCGACAAGATCATGGAGTTTAAGGAGAAGGAGGGGATTGAGAAAATTATTATAGGAGATTCGAAGAATTTCCAGGGAGAGCCGAATCCAGTAGCTCACGAAGCGGAGAAGTTGAAAGTGGAGTTAGAGAAACGCGGAGCGGAAGTGATTCTACATCCGGAAATATTGACCACAGTAGAAGCGCGCCGACTCCAAGGGCAAACGGAGATGACAGACGCTTCCGCGGCGGCGCTTATTCTCAAAAATTATATTGAGACGGTGTATAATAAGAGTCATGGCTCTCGCCTCTAGGCCGAAAAGTTTTTTTAACCTGTTCCCACCACCGGAGTATCTCCTGCTCTCTACCTCTGGGGTGGCTATCGCGGACAAGGGTATCAAGTTTGTGGAGTTTCATCGCGGTATCATCGGCGATAAGTTGAAGATTACTCACTCTAGCAAGACTGTCTTGCCGCCCGGAGTGGTAGAGGCCGGTTCTATCAAGGATGCAGGGGCACTCTCTCTCGCTCTCAAGGATCTTTCCAGTCGCTACTCTCTCTCTTATATCCATGCCACTTTGCCGGAGGAGAGGGCCTACCTCTTTACCGCTACTATTGAGAGAGTGCCAGCCGAAGGTTTGCGGGACGCAGTCGCCTTTATCGTCGAAGAGAACGCGCCGGTTTCTCTTCCTGACTCGGTCTTCGACTTCGAAGTGATTGACCTGGATCCGGCCTCGACCACTCTCAAGGTGGTGGTCTCAGTTCTACCTAGAAATGTCATAGCAAGCTATATTGCAGCATTCGAATCAGCCGGCATGACGCCTATCTCCTTCGACATCGAGAGTCAGGCTATCGCGCGGACCATTATCCCCGAAGGTGATCGACGCACTCAGCTCATCATCAACTGGGGGGAGAAGAGAACTGGCTTCTATGTCGTCGAGGATGAAGTGGTGCAGTTTTCCACCACACCTATTCACGGACTTCTGGCACAGGAGTCTGTACCAAACCTTCATGATCTCAAGGCCGAGATGGGTAAAGTTTTCGCCTTCTGGAATACGCGTGCCGACAAGCAGGGTGTATCAGCGAGACCGATTGAGAGAGTATTGCTCTGCGGCGCGGCAGTCACCAACGCTTCCATGGTTGCCGATCTCATGAGCGAGTGTGTGGTACCGCAT
>JAUSGP010000006.1 GCA_030674415.1 bacterium
GCATCCTTGAGCCCTACCGCTGCCGCGATTTCTCCGGCAAAAACTTTCTTCACTTCTTCGCGCTTGTCTGCCTGGAGACGGACGATGCGTCCGAGGCGTTCTTTGGTACCGGTCGTAGAATTATAAATATAAGTGCCCGATTCGATAGTACCGGAGTAGACGCGAAAGAAGGTCAGCTGACCAACGAACGGATCCGCTTGGAGCTTGAAGGCGAGAGCCGCGAAAGGCTCTTCATCCGATGCGTGGCGAATGACTTCTTCCCCTGTTGTAGGATGAGTACCTTTGACCGGAGGGATGTCTAAAGGAGACGGAAGGTAGTCGACGACAGCGTCAAGGACAAGCTGGACACCCTTGTTCTTCAACGCAGAACCTGCCATGACTAAGAATATCTTGTTATCAATCACGGCCTTACGCAAAATTTTCTTAAGGTCTTCCAGACTAGCTTCCTTGCCTTCAAGATAGTCGTTCATCATGAACTCATCGTTCTCAACTATTCTCTCAATAAGTTCAGCGCGATACTTCTTGGCATCGGCGAGCAGATTTTCTGGGATCTCCTTCTCGATAACCTTATTACCCATCTCGCCTTCGAAGTAATACGCCTTCATCTTCAAAAGGTCGATGATACCTTCGTGATTATCTTCCTCCCCTATCGGAAGCTGGAAACGCACTGCCTTCTTGGAAAGTCGGTTGAGGATAGACTGATATGAACGCTCAAATGACGCACCAGTTCGGTCCAGTTTATTGATAAAGCAGATGCGAGGCACCAACGCTTCTTCGGCGTAGCGCCAGTTGGTTTCTGATTGCGGTTCGACTCCGGCTACTCCGTCGAAGACGACGACAGCACCGTCGAGCACACGCAGCGACCTCTTCACTTCCACAGTGAAGTCGATGTGGCCAGGAGTATCGATGACGTTGAAGCGGAACTTTTTCTCTTTATCCTGACGTTCCGCATCAGTTAGATAGGTCGGAGCCCAGAAACAAGTAATGGCCGCAGCGGTAATAGTAATACCACGCTCACGCTCCTGCTCCATCCAGTCGGTAGTAGTGTCTCCCTCGTGCACCTCGCCGATCTTATGCTGAGAACCGGTATAGAAAAGCACGCGTTCGGAAGTAGTAGTCTTCCCCGCGTCGATATGGGCGATGATGCCGAAGTTACGTACTCGTTCTAGTGGATAATCTCGTTCCATAATTTAGATAAATAAAAACCCGAGTGGGTTACGGGGAAACTATATATCAAAAGGGGTTTTTGGGCAAATGAAAGCCCGGCGCGATACCGGGCTTGAATAGAAGTCACTCGCCGCACACGTTTCCGTGCCCGATACTAATGACTCCATCGTACATGCTGAGGTAGAGCACCGGGTCGAGCTTGTCGAGCTCCTCCTTGAGCTTGGCCTTAAGGGCCTCGAACTCTTCCCAGTTTCGGCTCTTCTCCAGGGCCGCCACATACCCAGATTTCACGGAAATGAAGCAGCGGTTCGGACCAGAAGCTTTGCGAGCTCTGACCAGAAACCTCTTCCACGCTTCCCCATTGGCACTGAAGGTGCCACTTGGAGCCCTAAGAGCGACTACTGTCATCCTAAGAGCGACCGCTGTCATATTGTCTCCTCACTTGGTAAAAACGTGCTTCCACGTGTATTAATATCACAATAATACAAAAAGTCAATACAACCGTACAACCAAGGTTCAGATTTTCTAAGAAGTTCAAGGCGCAAACTTATGAAGTTTTATTCGATAAGATTTTTCTTCAGTATCAAGGCGCGAGCGAGCAAACGACTAAGGAGTATAAAAATACTCCGCAGGAGTGGCGGAGTGGGCAACGCAGATAATGGAGAAAAAGATATCGAAAACTACCAAGCAAAGTGAGCGAAGGCTTTATTAGCTTCCGCCATCTTGTGAGTGTTTTCTCGTTTTCGCACCGCATCGCCTTCGTTGTTTGAAGCCGCGATGATCTCTTCGGCGAGCTTCTCGTGCATCGGCTTGCCCTTCTTGGCGCGAGCGGCGTCAATAATCCATTTCATCGAGAGGAAGATGCGTCGTTCCGGACGTACTTCACGAGGAATCTGATAGTTGGCGCCTCCCACTCGGCGTGAACGGACTTCCATAGTCGGACCGGTGTTCTTAAGAGCAGTTTCAAGCACTTCCAAAGGATTAGGATTCTTGGTCTTCTCTTTGATAAAATCCATTGCAGCATAAACCACCTTCCTGGCAGTCTGCTTCTTCCCCGCTTCCATCACGTAGTTGACGAACTTCGTCAGCTTCTCGGAATCATAGAGATAGTCTGGCTGGATCTTCGGCTTGGCTTTAAGTTTGCGTCTCATTTTTGTAAATTGAAAATTGAAAATTATTTTGCTTTCTTCGGTCTCTTAACGCCATATTGAGAGCGGGTCTGGCGTCTGGTCTCTACTCCGGTAGCATCAAGCACCCCACGCACGATAGTGTAGCGAAGTCCGACATCCTTCACACGGCCGCCACGAATCATGACCACCGAGTGTTCCTGGAGATTATGACCGATGCCTGGGATGTAGGCTGTTACTTCCATGCCGTTGGTCAGACGCACACGAGCGATTTTTCTGATAGCGGAGTTAGGCTTCTTAGGAGTCTTGGTGGTGACCTTAGTAGCTACCCCACGCTTGAAGGGAGAGTTGAAGAAAACTGGTCTGTTCTTAAGAGTATTGAACCCGCGCGTCAAAGCGACCGCCTTGGTCTTCCGGACAAGCTTCTTCCTCTTTCTCTTGACGAGCTGATTGATAGTGGACATTAAAAATCCCCCACAAAGGGAGACTGATACTGTACTAAAACAATGGATAAAATGCAAACTGGGCCCCTCACGCGAGTGCGAGGGGCCCAATGGCTTAGTCCAGGCGCAGCGAGAGCCGCGCCAGTACCGCCAAGACGGCGAGGGCAACAATCACCTTGATGTGATTCCTCCCCCACCACGAGATAGCTTTGTTCATGTAGCCTCCATTTACTACTATACACCCAAACAGTTTAAATGTCAAGCCCAGTAATAAGTCTGAAAATATGGCTAGCTACAGGGGCAATAAATTGCCAGACAAAGAAGATGAAGAAAAGGACCAATATCATACCGTAACGTTCGAAGAAAGCTCTGAAGGTGCCCATATTAGCTGGGAAAATAGCAAAAAGTAGCTTGGACCCGTCCAAGGGCGGTATAGGCATGAGGTTAAAGAGGGCAAGCAAGATATTGATAAAGACAATGACCGAGACGATAGAAAGAAGGGCAGGATTAGCAGGATAAATCCGCAAGAAAAGCCCGAATATTAGAGCTATGCTTATGTTGGAAAGAGGTCCAGCCCCAGCCACGATCGCTTCAGACCACCGGCCGGGACGCAGATTATGAGGATTATAGGGTACAGGCTTGGCCCAGCCGAAGAGGAACCCGCCCATCATGTAAGAAATGGTCGGCACTATAACAGACCCGACTGGGTCCAGGTGTTTAAGTGGATTAAGCGTCAACCTCCCCTCCCAGCGAGCGGTTTGATCGCCTAAGTAACTAGCCGCGTAGCCGTGCGAAACTTCGTGTATCACGATAGACATAATCAAAATCGCAATTTGAAATATAAACTCCATAATGCTAGTATAACCCACCTATGGCCAAGGTTTGTCCTGTAAACAATAAGGGCTCGATCATGGGGGGAGGCTACTCCAACCGCACTCGCGCTACCCAATTCAACCCGACCGGGATGGTTAGGAAGTATCCTAATCTCCAGAAGAAGCGCCTTTATGTACCAGAATTGAAGAAAACTCTTACTCTCACCCTCTCCACGCGAGCCTGGAAGACCATCTCCAAACGCGGCGCCCACTCGGTATTGAAGAAAGCTGGGGTTATTTAATTTGTAGACTTTTAAGCAGTTAGTTAGTAAAGTCGTATGAGACGGGAGGAAAATACGATGAAGTTTCTTGTTCTTGTGCCGATTATCGCCTTCTATCTGTATCAAGACTTCAAACTCAGGAGATGGAGGAAACGGGAGAAAGAGGTGGTCAATCTGCATTGCGATATGTTTGATAAATATCGCGAGCTGATGGAAGATCCGCTCATGAGCTACCTGAAGTGGAAGGCGTGGCTACCGATCTTCGAAGCCGCTGACGAAAGATGTGAGCAGCTTGAGCCAGATATGGCAGCACGACTCGGCCGCGTCTCCAATTTCGTAAAAAGAGCCATCAACGACGACGGCTACAAGCAAGACACAATGGCGGGGAGATAACATCAACCCGCCTTTTGCTTTATCTAAAAACTTAATACGTTAATATTCCACGGTCGTAGATTATTAACGTACAAGTAGCTTAAGTTAAATTAGGTCGAAAAAGTTTCTAAGATGCTTGTCGTTTTCTAATTCATCAACAATTAAATATAGAACATTCTTTCCAACGCCCATCTCTGATTTCAAAAGTGTCAGAATGTCTTCGCAATCATAAGGATAAACCCAAACACTATCTTGCAGATGATAGAAACCAGCCGTCTTGAACAGGTCTCTAATTTGATCTCGTATTAATCTCTTCCTCTCAGGAATGTCGAAAATAATGACTCTCCACTTTTTATCCCATTTCTTGGGTCTTTCTAGTCTAAAGTTGGCAAACTCCCAGCGACGAAGTATGTCTTCCCCTTTGGAAGTCATACAATATCTTTTACCGTCATAATATAATAGTCCGCGTTTAACTAATTTACTGGCTGAAGAACTGACATACTCACCCTGTCTCTTCCTCGGAGCCATACCGAGCTTATGCATTGCCTTCGCTACATTAGGAGCCATCAATGCCACACTTAGCATTCCCACATCCGCTATAACTTCCAAAATAAGCCTCTGCAAATGCCTTCGATTACCTCTTTCTCTACTTTTTTCTTCTATTTTACCCATACGTTATTAATCCACGGTCGTAGAATTATAACGTATATATGATTTTAATACTTTATTGGCTGTGAATAGCACAACCTTACTTTAGTTCAAGAGTTTTTCCATCTGTTTCGAATTTTATAGTCCCGCTCTCGGCGGTACTGATTGTTTTAGCTCCGACTTTTTGCAAAATATTTATAACTTCTTTGTGAGGATGGCCGTAGGTGTTGTCTTTGCCGGCGGAAATCACTACGTACTCGGGCGTGACTGCTTCGGCATATGTAAGTGAAGTAGAGGTGCGCGAACCATGATGTCCTGCTTTCAAAACATCGGAATCCAAGATTTGAGAATCAAGTTTAAGCAAAATATTTTCCGTCTTGATCGGCGAGTCGCCGGTAAGAAGAAAGGATGATTCGCCGTAGACAAGCTTGGCCACGATCGAGGCGTCATTGGTCTCCCAATTTGAAACATCTTGGTTGGGAAAGAGAATCATCAGCCTTACGCCGTCGCCGAAGTTTATTACCTGTCCCCTTCTGGCGAGGATGGTCGGAATCTTTTTCTCCTCTACCCTCTTTCTCAATTCATCATCGATTTCGTTATCGGATTCAACTCCGGGAGAGATAAGCAGGCCAACATCAAAACGACTGACCACTTCCGGCAAACCCCCGATGTGGTCCGCATCTGGATGTGTGGCTATGATCACATCGATGCGCTTGTCTCCAAATGACAAGGTCTTACCAAGTTCACTGATAATCTGCCGATTACGTCCGCCATCGACCAGAACTCTGCCGTGTGTCGGCGAGTCGATGAGTATGGCATCACCCTGCCCAATGTCGAAGAAGTAGACTTTCAAAATATCCCCAGGATTCTTTTGCCACACAAGCACCCAGACCGCGAGATTAAGTGCGATTAAAGTTACGAGCAGGATCTCTCTCCACCGCTTCTTGAATGTTTCTTTGTATACCACCGTCTTAAGTATATAATTCAATGATGGCTAAACAATTCGAGGAAAAGAAATTTAATATCCCCGCGCTCAAAGGTATTTCAGCAAAAACGATCGAGGAACACCTTAAGCTCTATGCTGGTTATGTGAAAAACTCTAATGATTTATTGGGAGGAGAAGAATACAACCGCCGATTTCCATTTGAGTTTAACGGCATGAGGAATCATGAAATTTATTTCTCGCACTTTGAAGGTGGGGCCAAGTCTCTAGCAACCGACAGTGAGTTTGTTAAAGCTGGATTTGATTTAGAAAAGTTTAAAGCCTTAGCCCTAACACGTGGGGTAGGTTGGGCTATCGTGTATTACGACCCGATATCCAAACAACTTATACATAACTGGGTCGATGAACAGCATTTAGGCCAGCTCTCTTCCTGCATCCCTATCCTTGCTCTCGACATGTGGGAGCATTCGTATGTCGCTGACTACCAGCCTTCTGGCAAAAAGCAGTATGTTGAAGACTTCTTCGAAAACCTTAACTGGAAATCTTGCGAAGAGAATTTTGCCAACGCCACACGATTACAATAAGTGCGAGATAGGCTAAAGCTATTATCGACCAGTGGACCGGCGGCACAGCCACAGAAGCAAACGAGAGATTGCCGAGGACATGTGCGACAAGAAGTATCCACCCCAAGAGAAGGTGCGAAAGATATGATAATGGCCACGCGATAATCAGACTGACGTAGCCAAGAAGAGTCGCGAGGAATCCTATGAGCATAGTGAACGGAATGATAAGAAGCACCAAGATATTGGCCGGAAGCGAGACGAGCGAGAAGTCACCCATCGAATAGATAAGAAGTGGTAGCACAGTAATCTGCGTACCGATAGTAGTGGCGACAATGGAACGAAACTCCCAACGTTCCGGAAGTTTTTCTAAATATTTTTCTGCAATCGGCACGACATAAATGAGCGCTAGAGTCGCAAGGAATGAAAGTTGGAAGGACGGATCGAAAACCAGAATCTTCGGATTTTCCAATAGCATGAGAAACCCTGCCAGTAGAAGCGCTCTGGGAGCCGAGAACTTGCGCCGAGTCATCTTAGCCGCCACTACTGCGGTAACCATAAGCGAGGCGCGTACTACTGTTGCTTCTGCTCCGGTCATGATGACGAACATGAGAATGCCGAGAAGTGCGACAGCATTATTCCTGAAGAGCTTCCTCATAAAGTCAGCGATGATAGTGATGTTAAAGCCCGAGAGCACTACGATGTGAATGATGCCCGCGCGGCGGAATTCTTCGAGCAGCCCCGCTGGCATGGCATCGCGGCCAGCCACTAGAAGTCCCGCCAAGAGACTCGAATAGGGCTCGGCCAAGATTTCCCTAATCTTATTCACAAAACTCCTTTTGATCTTAAGAAGTATCGCCTTCACCACACTACCTTCTCCGCTTCCTAGCACTTCAATCTTGGCGAAGCTCATGGTGTAGTAAATATCGTCTTTAGAAAGATATTTTGCGTAATCAAATGGTCGACCACCGTCTTCATCTTCTATAATGCCTGGCTCTTTAAGCTTCCCTTCTACATTTACCCTGTCTCCATATTGAACAGGGCTGTATAAACCAGTACTGACCAGAACTTTTTCATTATTATTGGAATGGAGAACAAAACGTGTCGCATTCTCTCTCTGTTCTGGCTCGCTCACTACGACACCTGTCTCACCGGGAACAATTGTTTCGTGGAAATCTTTAATAGAATAGCGCAAACAACCCAAACTAAAAGAAATAAGGGCTAGAGAAATAAACAGAACTTCGATCTTTCGATCTGAAACAATTATCGCAAGACCAATAATTAAAATACAAAGTGAAACAAGCGGAGAAATGAAAACGAAAGAAGAGACCAGAATGCCGAAAACAAAACTAAAGATGACAATAAGAATTTCGCGATCCATTGTAGAGAGAGATGGTAAGGTCGTCGGCGAAGGAGGTGGCGATCTCATCACAACGCTCGTTTAATTCATGACCCGAGTGGCCAGCGACATATTTCCAGTCTATTTCTTTGCCATCACTTGTGAGAATCAGTTTCTGCCAAAGATCCTGGTTAAGCACCGGCTTCTTGGAGGCTGTTCTCCAACCTCTTTTCTGCCAGCCTGTGACCCAGAGCGTGATGCCTTTCATAACGTATTCGGAATCTGTGTAAAGCTCGATTCTGGCGTCACTCAAGGTACTGACAAATTCAAGAGCCTTGATAGCCCCCATAAGTTCCATGCGGTTATTAGTAGTACGATCTTCTCGACCGCCGAGTTCCACTACCCGGACATCGTCCATGATGATGGCAGCCCAGCCGCCCGGGCCGGGATTACCTCTCGAAGAGCCGTCCGTATAAATGGTAATCATTAATTTAGTTTACATGAAAAAGGGCCGCTGGGGCGGCCCTGTATCTTGTCCGTATGTGATATCAGGACTTAGAGGTGCCGTTGGTCGACTGGGCAGTTGAGGCTGCTGGTTTCCCTACGGAAACGAGCTCGAGGTCCTCGATCTCACCATCTTCCCTGATTCGATCCTCGTAGTACTTGACAACCGGCTTGTAACTTTCGGCCTCAGCGGCGAGTTCTGTGGCGAACAGCCTCTGCCGGCCTTTTGCCACTTCAGTACCTGGAGCTGAGGCCTTGATCCGCTCATAGTACGCCTGGATCTGAGCGATCTCGGCTTTTACCCCCACAAGCTTCTCGACCCATCTTTGAACTCTCGGCGATCTGTCTGACGTCGGCGGTGGCATATGTCCTCCCAATGTGTTCTTACATCCCCCACCATTAAGCACTTTCTATATCGTGATGTCAACAATACGCAAGCGCACCTCGGGGCGGTTCCTGAAATAGGACTTTTCGAGATGGGCTTGGAGGTTACAAGAAGAGCTGTCAGCTTTTAGCTTATAGCTTTCAGGAGAAGAGAAGAAGGAGATAGCTTTGATGTCCTTTTTACCATCGGTGAGGATCACTTCTAGGTGATTCTGCTCCTTGCCAAACTGCTTGACCGACTTGATATTGCCTTTGAGTTTGAAAACCGGCTTTTCATTACCTACACCGAATGGAGCAAACTGTGACACAGTTTGCCAGAGACTTTCCCCCACGTCCGATAAACTGATGATAAGATTGTTTTGCTCTTCACTCCCGGACCCGTCGCCAACAAGCGAAGTAAGGGCCTCACTAAGCTTCTCTTCCAAGGTCGAGATCTGCTCGAGGGTGACGGAGAAACCTCCAGCCCCCTTATGCCCGCCGAATTCGATAAAAGATTCTTTCGCTCCTTCCATGAGGGCGACAAGATCGTAGCCATCGTAAGAGCGGCACGAGCCCTTGAGAGTATTATCACCATCCCGACCCCACGCAAACACCGGTCTTTCGTATTCTTCGACCAGCGAATTACAAATTAAACCCAACAAACTCGGTTTCCAATCTGGATTGCCAACTACAATCACCTCTCCGAGCTTTTCTCTCTTCCCAAGATGAGCCTTGGCCTCCTTGACCATGGCCGCCACGACACCCTTCCTTTCCTGATTAATTTTCTCCAAATGATTAGCCAATCTCCCAGCTTCCACTTCGTCGGTAGTGGAAAGGAGTTTGAAAGCATCGAGGGGCACGCCCATCCTGGAGGCGGCATTGATACGAGGTGTGATCATGAAGGCCACATCATCTTCCGTCAAAAATTTCTGGTTAATGTTGAGATTATTAAAGAGCGCCAAGAGTCCAGGCCGAGGTGACTTCCGCAGTACGTCAAGGCCAAAGCGGGCAAGAATGCGATTCTCGTCAACCAATGGCACCATGTCTGAAAGGGTGGCGATGCCAACCATATCTAGTGACCATTTCTCCATCCCAGGCTTCACACCGAAAGATTCTTTGGCAAATATGGCTTGCACCAGTTTGAAAACAACACCTGATCCACAGAGGCCCTGGAACGGATAGACCGAATCTTTTCTCTTTGGATTAACGATGGCAAAGGCGGGCGGTAATTCATCCTTAGACTCATGATGGTCAGTAATAATGACATCTATCCCCCTTTCATTAGCCAAAGCCACTTCTTTGAAATCAGTAATACCGCAATCAACACTAATAATCACCTTCGATCCGCGAGCAGCACACTCTTCGATCGCTTCAAGATTGAGTCCGTAGCCCTCGTCATGGCGATGAGGAATGTAAAAAGAAATATTTTCGTATTTAATGCGTTTGAAAAAGTCCGAGAACACTACCGCACCAGGAATGCCGTCGGCGTCATAGTCCGAGAAGACGACAATATGCTCATTATTCTTGACCGCTTCGATGACCCGATCGCGGGCTTTGGCCATATCAGGCAAAAGTAACGGGTCATGAAGCCGCGAGTAATCCGGATTGAGAAAAATTTCTTTGTCTTCTCCAGAAATACCCCGTTCCTTGAGAAGCAATTCGAAAATTTCCGGGAAGTGAGAAACTAACATGGCGTTATTTTAACACACCCGTCTGCCATGCTTGGCACTAGCGGGCAGGCGTATTAAGATAACCTTATGGGAATGAGGTTTAAACGCGGCGAAGGAGACTTGGACGGCATCGTTATCTTGGCCGTGCTCCTCATCATTATCTGGGTAACGCCTAAAAGTCATACTCCTTCCGAAACCGGTATCTGGACACCCGGGGCCACCATATCGAGCTACGGCACAGACAACAATACCTCCAGGGGAACCGTTAGCGGCACTACTCTCTCATCCGCTGGAGCAAGCCGTTCCGCGCAATCGGTCTCTCTCGGCACAGGCAACGCCTCCTACAGCTATCAGCCGTATGAGGAATATGTCACCATCGAAAATTACGGCAGAAACCCCATAGACATCACTGGCTGGCAGCTGAAGAACGGCAAGGACCAGCGCCCTTATAACTTAGGCGGCACGCTCCAACGTTTCTCGGCAGATATCGCCGTCATCCCACGCGCCACCCTCTTCCTCTCTCCTACCGGCCAAAGCGCTTTAAGCAATGTAGTGCTCGGAGACGGAGAAAAAGCCATTGTCACCACCGGAGGAGTCAGCGTCACCTCTCCTTATCGGATTGTGAGCTTCAAGGAAAACATATGCACCGGCTATATCGAAACTCATCCTGACTACGCTTTCACTCCGTCACTGACCCAGAACTGCCCGAGACCTCTTGATGAACCGGGGGTGAAGAACTTGCCGACCGAATGCCGCGACTTCATGAACACTCTCTCCTCGTGTCGCATTCCGGAATTCGGCGGTAAGGATAGCGAGGGGGAGTACTGCGAGAATTGCGTCCAGGGCAAACTTCTGCCGAGCTCGTGTGTAGCCTTCGTCAGAGAACACTTTACCTACCAAGGCTGTGTAGCTAACCACCGAAATGATCCGGGCTTCGAAGGCCGCACTTGGAGGATTTTCCTCGGCCGTGGCTGGGAAATGTGGAACAAAGATTATGAATCTATCGAGCTTTTCGACAACCTCGGACAATTAGTAGATTTTAAGAATTATTAATATGAAAGACCAAGATTGCATATTTTGTAAGATTATAAATAAGGAAATTCCAGCGGAGATTGTGTACGAGAATGAAGAATTTCTTGCTCTTCTTTCTATTAATCCACAAGCACCCGGACACACTCTAATAATACCTAGGGAACACCACCGTTGGGTATGGGATGTGCCAAATGCTGGAGCATACTTCGAAGTAGCGAAGAAGATTGCCATAGCACAGCAAAAAGCTTTTAAGACTGAATCAATATGGGCCCACGTCGAAGGAGCGGAAGTCCCTCATGCTCACATCTGGATATTCCCTAATCCAAAAACTCCTGGAGATAAAGCCGATCTTGCCGGCAACGCCGAGAGGATCCGAAAGTTTATTTAAGCGCCTCAACTCACGCATACTTTTCTGTTGAAAAGTTGCGCGAGCCCGCCTCGTCGCCGTCGCGACTGCGACCATTGAGGCTTACTTAAGCGCCTCAATGCCCGGCAAGGTACCTTTAGCCAAGAAGTCCAGCATGGCTCCGCCACCGGTAGACACAAACGAGAATTTATCCAAAAGGTTGAGTTCCGCGATTGCCGCCAAGGTATCCCCTCCTCCGACTATCGATTCGTTGCCTGACTCGGCGATAAGCTGGGCTAGTTGCAAAGTGGCCACCTTGTAGCCCTGTTCGTAGTTCCCCAAAGGGCCGTTCCAGAGGATTAGATTAGCGGCCATGACCTTGTCCTTCAGTTTCTCAATCACGATCGGACTCGCATCGACTATCTTATCTTCTTTAGTAACAGTTTCTTCCGGTAAAATGATTTTGCCGGTCTCAAAAAGTTCTTTAACGCCGAAGTCTCCGTCACTCACCAAAGAGGAGCCGATATCGCGTCCCAGTTCGCGGAAAAAGTTATGGGCCAAGGCACCCCCGACGAAGATATCATCGGCGATATTGATAAATTTCTTAAGCAAGGGTAGTTTAGTATCGAACTTCGCTCCGCCAAGGATAAAGAGAAATGGTTTCTTAGGATAGAAAACCTTGGAAAGCTCCTTCACTTCTTCGGATAAACGTAAGCCCGCGAAACTCGGCAAGAATTTCGGCACTCCGACGATAGAAGCGTAGGAGCGATGCGATTCTGGAAAAGCCTCGTTGACATAGATATCGGCGCGGCTGGCCAATTCTCTGGCACACTCTTCTGAATTAGCTTTCTCGCCGGGATTATCGCGCAAGTTAGACAGAAGTTCCATACCTTCCGGCAAATAAGGTTTGAGAGCTTCTGGGGAATCGTCCTTGGACTCCAGATGGGTGGCTACGATCACCGTGGCGCCAGCGTCTTTCAGATATTTCAGAGTAGGAAGGGTGGCTGTAATCTGGTAATTGTTGATAATCTCTCCGTGAGCCATCGGCACACTCCAATCCACGCGTACTAGTACGCGTTTGCCCTTTAAGTCCCCTGCTTCGGTGATAGATTTCATTTTCCTAAAAGTGATTTGGCAATAGTTTCAAAACTTTTAGCACTTAAAGAAGCGTGGCCGACCAGAAAGCCTCTTACTCCCGTGCCTACCATCAACTCTCCCGCATTTGCCGGCTCCACTGAGCCCCCGTAGAGAATTGGGATCTTCTCCGCCACGGCTCGGTTGAAGAGTTGGGTCAAAACTTTTTTAATGAAAATAACAGATTCCGCGAGCTCTGGCGCGCTGAGCGCATCTTTAGCACGCTTACCTATGGTCCAGATTGGCTCATAAGCAATCGCGATTTTGCCGGCCTCGAGAGGTTTAAGTCCAGAGAGCGAACTTTTAAGTTCTTCACGCAAGAATTCGAAATGTTCGCCATCCACATCGCGGACTGATTCCCCAATACAGACGAGAGGTACGATACTCGCGCGAAGCGCCAATTTAATCTTCTGAGATACAATCTCGGAAGATTCCCCGAGTGCGCGATAATCGCTGTGTCCAATGATAGCTAGACGCACTCCGAAACTTTTTAAAATTTCCGGGGAGAAAAAATTCTGGGAAGCTAATTTGGCAAAATTTCTTGTGCGGAGAAGAGTAGATTCAAGATAAGGCTGGGGCGGGGCGATAAAAAGCGCGACCTTTTTATACAGTTCCCGTTTCTTTGACATTTCTTTGAGAAGTTTCTGCGCTTCAGAAAGAGAGTTCGGATGATTCTTCCAATTCGCCACTAAGATTGGTTTAGCCATAGACGAATTATACGAGTTTATTCAACCTCTAGCCAGTTAGAAACAGTGTAGCCGCCGGACGGGCCATTGGTAAAGGCTGCGTCGACGAGACCTTGTTCGTAGGTAATGGTGGCATTATTGGAAAGAGAAATAGTTTTGGCACTAATTTGCTTAACTGCCGCACCATTACTCAATTCTACCGTACCATTCGGAGCATAGAGGATAACCGCTCCGGCATTATTGTCTAAACTGATGGCACTCCCGCTATTGTTAGTCGAGAGAAGCATGATATAGCTATTAGCGCTTCCTGAACCTTGGAAAGTGGAGCCGTTAGAGAGAGTAGAGACGCCATCGACTATAATAACCCCATCTCCTGAAGCGTACCCGGAGGAAAGTTTAATAATTGAACTGTTAGAAAGCACCAAGTTGCCGGTGATCCACAGAGTACCAGTAACAGTCAGGGTATCGCCGTTCCCGAGAGTGAGATTACCGTTAATCTTCTTAGGACCCAGTATGTTGTCGTCGCCAGATAAAGTCTGGTTGCCAACCGTACCGCCTGCGGCCGCCTCATTCTTCCAATCCGTTATTTGTGTATCAGTAATCGGAAGGGCTTGTGAAGAAACTCCGGTCTGGCTCTCTCCGCTAACACTTACCCCAGTGATAGATCCAACCGCGGAAGCATCGCCGGTTATAAACGAGCCGTTAGAACCAGAAATATTGCCGTTGGAATAGACATTACCATTCACTCCGGCGTTATTGCTCAAACTAAAGCCGCCCGCTCCGACCTGAATGCCATAGTGGAAAGCTACTCCTTCGCCCAAAAGCAGTTCGACTTTCACCTTGCGCATCAGAGTTCGTACTGTACCGGTAGCCGCCACATCTTTGCCAGCACTTGTATTGGTAGTGATTGTAGTGGCACTCGAACCATTAAGGTTCAGCACTTCGGTAGTGCCGACCGTCTCCCCGGTCTGAAGACGGAAGACCACATCCTCCACCCCTGATTCAGCCAGAAAGTAGCTTTGGCGCGAGGTTAGTAGTTGCGAGCTTAACTGCTGTTGGCGCACAATCGGCCCGACCAAGCCGAAAATGATAGTGATGGAAATTATCAAGAAAAACATGGTGGCCACCATCATTGCCTGTCCCGAGTCTAGTCGAGGGGCTTGCCCCGCTTTGTATTTATTCTTAAATCTTAAATCCTGAATCATAAATCTTATCTAATTATTGAGGTGCTATAAAACTTCTTGGTACGATAAGCGGTGCTAGTGCCGCTCTCTATGGTCATCTCTACCCTGACGCCTTCGGAATTCGTGCCACTGAAACGATTGAAAATTAATCCGGTAATCTCTGCATCACTTCCCGTAAGTGGCCCTAAGACCACGGCATTTTCCTTCAAGATGAGCTGACCGGAAGAGAGATAAAATTCGACCGTACGCGGATTGCCACTCTGGTCCGTACTTTGTAACACCAATTTGCCCGGATGAGTACCGAGAATGCTCTCTCCGACATTAATACTCTCGGCCTCGCGCATTTCGCGGCTGATTCGCTCAATGCCAAGAACGGCGGAGTTCTCGATATTTCTCAAAGATTTGATTATTCTGTCAGATTTGGTCAGAGAAACAACCACTTGGATAATGATAACAAGCATAAAAACCAAAACTGTAATATAGACAAGCATTTCTACTAGTGAAAAACCTCTTTGTTTCTGGAAAGATTTTTTCATTTTAGTTTGCATAAAGATTTGTGATATAAGTAGAAATATTTCTCGTAGTAGTAGCCCCGCTCGCTTGCCAAGAGACGCTTGAAGTGACTAGTTTAGTATTGGAATCCAGCGTCCCTCCCGAAGAAACGATATCGTCAGAAGCATCGCGGTAGACTGGAGATAAGTTTACTGTTCTTTGGAAATTATCTATCCAAGTAGTAGTACTTGTAAGCGAAGCTATGTTGGTACTCCAAGATTGATCCCGCAAAAAACGTATTTCTTCAATCCCTGCTTCGGCAAGATAAGCCGCTTGCACCAGTTCAGCGTTAGAAAGCGCGGTTTTAAAGTAAAGCCCATAGACCCCCAGAAGGGTAACTACTGCTCCCAGAATGATAGTGGAGGCAATCATCACTTCTACCAGCGTAAGTCCTTTAGTCATAAATGTTTTATCAATTGGATTCAATTGCTCCAGTACCGGAGATGTAAATGGTGCGAAAGTTAGTGGTAGAGGCCTTGAGATAAACCTCGAAGGTGCCGGACTGATCGGTCTGCCCCGAGAGTTTTTTAAAAATAACGTTGGTACCGCCACCAGAAAGACTTATATTGCGCATCCCGACCAGCGCATTAAGAGTGGTGATTGAATTATTAGAATCAATAGCGGAGTAACTCGAACCTCGGAACAATACTAACTGATCACTCTCTAGGTTAACCCCGTATTGATAGCCATTCTTAGCAGAAAGAGTTAATGAGCGGGACTCATTGAGCACAGAAACCGCTAAGTCCGCGCTTTTATCCAACGCTTGATTTGCATTTAATTTAGAAAAAGAGAGTGTAACGATAGTAATGGAGGCGACCATGATACCGATAGCCACGAGCATCTCCATCAGAGTAAACCCCTTGTTGGTCGTTAGTCGTCGGTTGTAAGTCATTTAGATGTAATCCACCAGAGAATATGTCGGCATGAGCATCGAGATGGCGAAGATTCCTACGCCAATACCGATGATAATCATGAGTACCGGCTCGATAATAGTTGAGAGATCTTTGGTCTTCTGATCGACCTCGTCTTCATAGAAAGTAGCTACTCCTAGAAGCATTTCAGCAATCTTGCCGGTCTCCTCGCCAACCGCAATCATCTCACCAACGAAGAGCGGATAGAGATGCTCGTAACCGACGAAGACCGCCGACATGGCCTCGCCTTTCTGTATAGCATCGCGCGCCCGTGTCAACGCTTCTTTGTATAAATGATTTTGCATGACATCTATCGTCACGTCGAGTGCTACCACGATCTCAACTCCGGCAGAGAGGAGCGAGGAAAGGGTGCGCGCTGTTCTCGCCGCCTGCACTTCCCGGATCATCTCACCGATGACCGGTAGACGTAAGACGGCGGAATCGACCAACTCCCTACCAGTCTTGCTACGGAGAAACATAGTCAGACCGGCGCAGAGTACCAGAAGCGTCCCCAGGACAAGTATCGTATTGTTGACCAGGAAATCACTTAAGAAAATGATAATCCTAGTTGGAAGTGGCAAGGCCACTCCCAACCCTTCGAATGTAGCAGTGAGTGTCGGCACCATGAAGATGAGTAGTAGGATGGCGAGGATAACCATGACCGAGAGGATGACCGCTGGGTAGATGAGCGCTCCGCGCACTTTCTTTATAAGCAGGTATGACTTCTCCATCTGATTGCCGACAATTGCGAGGGACCCAGAGACGCTCCCCGACTCTTCGCCAGCCTTAACCATCGAGACGAAGAGTCCGGAAAAGACCTTGGGACGTTTATTTAAAGCTTCTGAAAGTGTTGTGCCGTGACTAACATCGGCTTCGAGATCGGCGAGAAGTGATTTCAGAGATTTGCTCTTGGTCTGCTTGCCCATGACCGAGATAGCTCTGGTCACGGGAAGTCCCGCCTTGATCATCGAGCCCAAGTTCTTGGCGAAATTGATCTTCTGCTGGGTTTTGATACCGCCGAAAAAACTGCCAAGAGAAAATGAGAAGGATGAGTTCAAAATACCCAATCCTGTAGCCTCTTTAATGGAAACGACTGTGCCGCCTTCCTCACGAATGATTTTATAGAGCGCGAACTTATCCGCCGCTTCAACTGCGCGTTCATAGACTTCCCCCGTCTTACTCTTCGCTTTGTATTTGTAAAGAGGCATTTAATTATTCTGAAACCACCCTTAAGACTTCTTCGATAGTGGTCGTGCCTTGCACCGCTTTGAAGATACCGTCTTCGATCATAGTCATCATACCATCAGTCTTGGCTCGATCTTCGAGATCTCCGGCTGTGGCACCCTTCATGATCAATTCTTTGATAGTCGCCGTCACGCGAAGCACTTCGTGGATGCCAATACGACTTGCGTAGCCGTCTTCGGAATCTTTGCCAGGCACGGGCTTCCAGAACGGGATCTTATCCCACTCATCCTTCGGTCCGACGATCTTCTCCTCTCTTAAGAGAGTGAGCATGCGCTCGAGCGAGACAACATTGCCAAGAGAAGTCAGTTCTTCTTTATTCAAAAAGTATTTGGTCTTACTAGCCGCGAGCTTCCTCACTAATCTTTGCGCGATAACGATATTTAAAGTGGAGACCAGGAGGAAGGGTTCGGCCTTCATATCTAAAAGGCGTGGGATGGCTCCGGCGGCCGAGTTGGTGTGTAAAGTCGAAAGCACGAGGTGTCCAGTAAGTGAAGCATTGATAGCGAGGCCTGCCGTCTCATTGTCACGAATTTCTCCCACCATGATGATGTCTGGGTCCTGACGTACCAAAGTGCGCAAGCCGTTGGCGAAGGTGAAGCCGATCTCTGGGCGCACCTGGGTCTGATTGATGCGTGCCATCTGATACTCGATTGGGTCCTCGATGGTCGAAATGTTTACGCTCGGGGTGTTTAAGATATCGAGCATGGTATAGAGCGTAGTAGTCTTGCCTGAACCAGTTGGACCAGTGGCGAGTACCATACCAGTAGTCAGCTTAAGCGCCTTATGAATATCTTCTAAGCCATGACCGTGGAAGCCCAGGCCCTCGAGGGTAAAACCAGAAACACTTTCACGCAGAAGACGCATGACCGTCTTTTCCCCATAATAAGTGGGCAAAGTGGAGACGCGGAAAGAAACTTTTTCCCCCTCGGCGTCGATCTTGAAGCGGCCATCTTGGGGAATGCGTTTCTCGTCGAGCTTGAGATTGGAAAGCACCTTGATGCGGGCGGTAATACCGGAAGCGGTGTTCTTCGGCAGGATCATAGCGTCACGTAAGATACCGTCAATGCGATAGCGCACCAAGACCTGATTCTCTTCCGGCTCGATATGAATGTCGGAAGCGTCCTGGATGATGGCGTGCTTGAGCAAGGTATCGACAATGCGCACCACTGGGATATCTTCGGCGAGCTTCTTTAATTCATCTTCGGGAGCATCGTCATCCATCGAGTCTTTCATGGGCTGTAGAGCAGAAGCTTCTGCTTGGATGATATCGCCGAACTCCGCTTTCAAAGTCTTTTGATAGGAAAGGAGCGCCCACTTCATCGACTCGCCATCAGTCAGACGCGGTAGGATCCTCAACCCCACCTTCTTCTTAACGAAGTCGATAGCGGTCAGATCCTCTGTATCAAGCATAGCCACTTCGAGAGCCTCTGCGGTCTTCTTGAAGGCCACAATATTGTGATTCCTCGCGATCGGCTCCGGGATGAGCGAGAGTACGGGGAAATCGAGCTTCTGATTCTTCAAATCAACGAAAGGAATGCCGAGAATGTAGGCCTGCATGCGACGCAGATCATCTTCGGAGAGAATGCCGCGACTGATCAATACCGAGCCGATGCCTTGCTTCTTCTCGCGCGAGAGAGAGATAGACGCTTCCATCTCATCCTTGGAGATCAAGCCGGAGTCGATGATAAAATTTTCAAGTTGAGTCTCGTCAATGTGCATAAATTTGTTCTAAAATTCTTCAAATTGCGGATCGAAGTTGATCTGGGCAGTAGCCGCTGGGCAACTGGATTGGATAGAGTCCGTGTCGGTAATAGTTACGACAGCAGTCTTCTGTCCGATGGTACTGTAAGTCCGGTTATAAGGATTGCTACTAGGAGCAGGACTGGTCGGGATATTGGTCCCGCTCCACGAGTAAGTGAATGGTGCTGTCCCTCCAGAGAAAGTGGCTGTCCAAGTCACACTCTCTCCGACGAAAGCGGTCGAGGGGGAGGCAACGCAGGAGACAGTAATTGGACTTCCTGAAACGATCAGGTTGAAACTCGTTTGCTTGCTTAAGGGAGAACCTGTTACCGTAATCAGATAAGTGCCGAGGGGAGTGCTGGGACTGACCGTAAAGGTAATGACCGAGGTGCACGCCGGAGAACACGAGCTCGGCGCGATGGAATACGAAGTGCCCGAAGGTACCCCCGAGACAGAGAGGGTGATAGGCTCTGTCGTACCAGTCAAGAGAGTCTTAGTAATAGTGTTTTGAGTGAAGGCGTTGCTATTAGTTTTGGTCACATTGGAGTTGCCGGAATTGGAAAGCGAGTAATTGAAGGGCGGTGGCGCCACGCTGAAATTAACTCGCGCCGTCTTGTCGCCATCGATGAGAGCCGAGCAGGTAGCGCTCTGACCACCACAGATCGTGCCACTCCCGGGCAACCATTTGTCAAACTCGTATCCGGAAGCGGGCGTGGCGATGAGAGTAATCCAGCCGATATTAGAAGAGTAGGTCTCGCTACAATCCCCCGGACAACTAATGCCAGGCCCGCTTATGGTGCCGGAGCCAGAATTCACGGAAGCAGTAACGGTATAAGTAGTGGTGACAAAGTTGGCTGTCACACTCTTGGCCGCATCCATAGTCACCGTGCAACCACCACTGCCGGAGCACGCGCCGGACCAGCCACTAAAGCCAGAACCAGATGAGGGAGAAGGGGTGAGCGTAACAGCAGTATTGTAGTTATAAACCTCCGAACAATCACTCCCACAACTCACACCGGCGGGACTTGAGGTCACGGTGCCAGAACCTGCGCCAGTTTTGGAAACAGTCAGAGTGTAAACAAGAGTGGCACAGCTACTGCCATTCCAAGCTGTGCCTACGGCACAAGTTACAGAGGACCCAGAAATAGTTTCTTGATCAAGTAAAACGCCATTATTATAAAGATAGAAAGTTTCACCGCCCCATTTAATAGCGAAGGGAACATTGGTACCAGAATTCCCAGTCGCTACCGTCACATTGGTCGGTTTGGTGATTACAGAAGTGTCGATAGGATTTGTCGTGGTCCAAGAGAAATTGATATTACAGCTACTGGCCCCCGCAGCAATAACACAAGAAGAAGAAGCGGGAGTAAGGGTACCAGTACTCGGGATGACCTGAATGTCGCCGATGGTCAGCGCCCCCTGCGCGCCAGCACCAGCCGAGCCGGCATAGCCGAAGTTCGAGCCGCCTCCCCCACCACCACCGGCTCCCCGATTACCACCAGCAAGACTCACCCCGCCGCCCGCGCCACCACCACCAGCGCGCTGACTACCATTGCCACCTATTGCAGTTCTCGAAACTCCGGCGGCACCGGGTACCAAAGAAGCATTCTCGTCATTGTCGTATTCATAGTACCAACCAGCGCCGCCAGCACCGCCAGTTTCAGAAAGACCATCTCCGCCCGCCGCACCACTTGAGTTGTTGCCTGTATCATCACCGTGGCCAGCGCCTCCTCCGCCGCCGGTACCGTTACCGGCGGCGGACCCCTTCTTGCCGGGATTATGACTGGGGGCGGCGCCATTTCCCCCATCACCACCCTTCACCCCTCCAGAACCAACGTTAGCCGAGCCGCCCGTGCCACCCACCGAGTGATCGTAGGATTCCACAGGAGCTTGTCCGCCACCACCGCCACCCAAGCTCAAATAAACCGTACCTCCGGAAATCTGGAAGGTGGTGCTCCCGCCAGCACTACCAACACTGCCGAAAGAACTGCCACCGACGCCAGCAGCACCGACAACAGCAGTGTAGGTTGTCCCCGTCTCAAGAGTGACGGTAACTCCATTTAGATTTGTCGCTCCGCCGCCACCGCCGGCTCCGCCCCATCCAGTAGAAGAGTCGTAACGACCACCTCCGCCGCCACCACCACCAGCCACACCCTTCACAACAATAGAAAGCTTGGCATTGACCGTAATGGTATAAGTACCGGGAGTAGTGAAATTTAAAGTGCCGGCGGTAGCGGCATGGGTACCGGAAGCCGGTCCACTGTAGGTAATGGTGGGGGTCACGGCAGAAGCTAATCCCGGATTCATCACCACCAAGAGCGCTAATATAATAACGGCAGTACGCATGTTATTCTATTTTAACACAATGAAGAAAAAATTTTATATCAACATTCTCATTCTCGGGGTATTTCTTGTCGGATCGGTCATACTGATTACCCGTACCTCATCGAATGCTGCACCGGAAATAGAAAAGATTAAAAATCTCACCAATGCCGAAGCTCAGGGGGTGGAATTAAAAAAACTTTTGGAAAGAGTTGGTCCCACCGAAGCCCAGGAGCAAATGCTCCACTCGGGACTCCCCTTCACTGGGCAAACTCACCTACTTATACATGTCATCGGGGATTATATCTACAACCAATACGGCCCAGAGGGGCTCGCCCTGTGTCGAGACTACTTCCTTTCGGCCTGTTATCACGGCTTTATCATCAACACTTTGGGCGATCACGGCATGGACGGGATGCAAGATGCGATGGAGAGATGCAATTCTGCACCGCTGGGTGTAGCAACGCAATGCGCGCATGCCGCCGGACACGGCTTCACAGCTTGGCATGACTATGATCTTCTTAAGGGACTCTCAATGTGCGATGAATTAGGTGAGAGGGTTGTAGATTTTACTTACTACAACTGTTATGACGGCGTCTTTATGGAAAATGTCTGGGGCGTCCACAACGGCACACCTTCGGAGAAAAGATGGGTTAAAACCGATGACATCTACTATCCCTGTAATGACTCGCGCATCCCGGAAAAATATTTGAAGGGCTGTTGGGCCAACCAGGCCACTCTCATCTACCAGCATTTCAAGGGCGACCTGAAGAAAACTGCCGAAGCCTGCGACGCTGTGAAGAACCCAAGCTACCAAGAAACCTGTTACAACAACTTCTCCCGCCAGATTCACCCTCTAACCAAGGGAGATAAGGAAAAAGTTTTCTCCTTGTGCGCCAATGCCACAGGGCAGAAGTGGCAAGACGAGTGCGTGCTGACCAACATGGTCGCCTATTTCTCGGTCGGAGACAGAATCTTGCCTGAACAAATCTGTAATATGGCCAGAAGCGAGTTAAAAGACCGTTGCCTTGAAAGACTCGACGGCATGATAAAGTATTATAGTGGTGAATAAAATCTCTCTTTTCGTATTCCTACTATTTACTGTCTACTGTCTATTACCCACTAATGCCTTCGCTCATGGCGACGCACATGGAGAACTGATCATCCGCATGACGGATAACGGCTTTGAGCCTAAAGAGCTGACAGTTACCGAAGGCGACGAGATACTTTTCATAAACAACGACGACACGGACCGCTGGCCGGCCTCAAACTTCCACCCTTCTCACACTCTTTATCCCGAATTCGATCCCAAGATGCATGTGAAGCCCGGGGAATCATGGAAATTTATTTTTGAAAAAACGGGGACATGGAGGATGCACGACCATCTCATCCCCCACATGACCGGTACAATTGTGGCACTTGAGGTTTCTACCACTACCAACACCGAGACCACAACGCCGGAAACCAAGCCAAGTCTCTGGGCTAAGTTCAAAAATTTCCTCCTCAAATTATTCGAGAGGAAACCGGCGGAAGAAGCCTCCTATGATGACCATGCCAAGGCCCATTTGAAGGGCCAGCTTTTTTTCAAAGAATACGGTTTAGATGGAGTAGCTTATTGCACTAGAGAGGCGGCCTTCGGTTGCTATCATGGGCTCTTGGAAGTGGCCTTTGCTGGCCAGAGCGAAGAGAAATACCGGGATAATCTCCTCGAAGCCGAGGGGAGTTGTCGCAAACTAGGGCGTGAGACTTCAGGAAGCTTCGCGAGCTGTATCCACGGCATAGGCCACGGCACGGCGACGTATCGAGAGCACGCTCTCGCAGTAGCACTTACGGATTGCGATACTTTAAGCCAGAAGATCAGGACTTACTGTCATGACGGCGTCTTTATGGAATTCTCGATCAGCGCGCCGTCAAGCTTTTATCATAAAGAAAATCCTATTTACCCTTGCGATGTCGCCGACGAAAGTTACAAAGTCGCCTGCGCTCGTTCTCAAGTCCAAGTCATGAGACTGCGCTTCGGTTTCGACACCAATACTATTATAGAGACGTGTGAAGAGACCGGGAATCAAAAAATTATTTATAACTGCATTGACTCTCTAGGCTACTTCATCGCCAAGAGAGCATCTGGCGAAGCAAGCAAAATCATCACCAGTTGCAATGAGATTAAGGGGGAGGCGGCCGCGGCGCAATGCGTAGCCGCGGCCGCCGGTGAACTAGTCTTCCAAGACACGCTAGGCTGGCAACAATCGGCCCCAGCAGTTTGTCAAATGCTTAGAGAGCCGTACCAACAGAAATGCCTAGAGCGAGTAGCTCAAGTTAAGCAATCATACGGACGAGACTAGAATTATTTTATAAGATACGAGAGCTGGACCAGAGTCTTACCTCCATTAGCACTTATCGCCACCGAGAGATTAGCCTCTACTTTAGTACCGAAGAGGGCTCTGACCGGAGCGTTGGTACTGCCTTCGGTGATCTGGTAACCGGCGTTAGTCAAATAACTTTTGTATTCGGCGTATTTCTGAGCCACCGTCTTATCGCTCCGATAACTGACAGAAAGCTGACTCGCGTCCTGATTAGGATATTCGGTAGTGGCACTTTCTAGAATCACTCCCACCTCCAAAGGAATTTCTGCTGGGAAACCAGCCGGGGCTCTTAGCGTGCCATTGACCGCTGGAGTTTCTGTAACCACGACTACCATTTCCTGACTTCCGTTTTGAGTATCAGTTCCCTCTTCAACTTCGACAGGAGTACTCTTCATCTTGAAGAATAGAAATCCTGCTCCGATAATAAGTATGATGCCGAGAACGGCTGAAATATTTTTAATGTTTGGTGATGTGTCCATAATAATTTAATTAAAATTCCTCAAAATTGGGATCGAAGTTGATCTGAACGGTAGCTGGAGCGCAAGTAGTGATAAGACCATCGGCATCGGTCACTCTAAGTGTAGCAGTTTTCTGTCCGATGGTGCTGT
This sequence comes from bacterium, assembly GCA_030674415.1. GTDB lineage: Bacteria > Patescibacteriota > Minisyncoccia > Phycocordibacterales > Zambryskibacteraceae > UBA5004. Next base: position 24,353 of record JAUSGP010000006.1, read on the forward strand.
AGGTACGACTATAAGGGTTGGTAGCGGGAGCCGGATTGGTCAGGATATTGGTACCGCTCCATGAGTAGGAGAGAGGTGGTGTGCCGCCAGAGACCGAGCCGGACCAGGTGACATTCTGGCCCACGAGCGTGGTGGGCGGATTAGCGAAACAGGTGGCCGTAGTGGGGTTACCAGAGATGACCAGGTTGAAGTTGGTGGTCTTACCGAGTGGAGCGCCAGTTATAGTGATCGGGTATGTGCCGACAGGAGCACTTGAAGGAACGGTGAAGGTGACGGTAGACGAGCATGTCGGATTGCAAGGGTTAGAACTAACAGAGTACGAAACTCCCGAGGGTGTGCCGAAGACAGCTAGAGTAACCGACTGGCTGGGGCCGCCAGAAAGAGTTCTGGTGATAATGTTTTGAGTGAAGGCATTGCCATTGGTCTTAGCCACGTTGGAATTGCCGGAATTCGAGAGACTGTAATCGAAGGCCGGTACCGGGGTGAAATTCACTCGTGCCGTCTTGTCAGCGTCGACGAGCGCCGAGCAGGTAGCACCCTGTCCGCCGCAGATAGTACCGTTCGAGGGAATCCAGTTATTGAATGAGTAGCCACTAGCCGGAGTTGCAATCAAGGTGATCCAGGTGCCGACATTATAAGTCTCACTACAATCCCCCGGACAACTGATACCCGGTCCGGTGATAGTACCAGAGCCGGAGTTAATAGAAACAGAGACGGTATAAGTGGTGGGAGGTGGCGTAGGATAAAGATAAGATGGTGTGGGGTAATCGTATTCCTCTTCCGGAGTTGGGTAGTTGTATGGAGGTGTAGGGTAGATATAAGACGGCGTGGGATAATTATAAGAAGGAGTGGGATAGTCGTATAAAGCAGAAGGACTTTGATAAGAAGGGGTGGGATATTCGTAAGAAGGAGGTGGGGCAGGATAATCATAAGGTGGAACTGGGTAGTCATATGGTTCAGGGTCTGGATCCGAGCAATAGCTTGGGTCATAACCCTCACATCCGGGGTTACAAATGTCATAGCATGCCCCATCTCCACCGCCGCCGTCATCACATTGATCAGGATTACCATAGCAATCGAGATCTGCATCACACTCCCAATAACAGCCCGATTGAGCCATGGCAACATCTGGCGAAGGAATAGCTGGGGTCACAATGATAGCGGCTATAATCATTGCGGACGCGAGTATCAAAGCAGAAAATATATTTTTCTTTTCTTTTTTCATATCAATTTTTGGATACTCTCTGCACTACCACCGCTTCAGTGGAATTGTTATCACTTGGGTACATCACTATTCTGAACAAATAATCCCCCTTTTCTAACAGAAGCATTATGGCGTCATCTTCAGCATAGACATGTCCCGCCACTAGACGGAAATAATTGGGAAGAATAGAATTTTTGTAATATTGGAATGTATCAAGTAGGTTGGTGTCATAATTAAATACAGCCCTTACCCCTGTAGAACCGTCCTCGAAGGTCATTTGAGATACTGCCAAGGGATCATGATTAATTTTAAATGGGGCTAGAGTTATAACATCTTGATCGGCCAGTACTTTTTCACTTATTATTTTGGGAATCTGGTATTGCTTGTAGCGGTCACTGGGCTCTTCTGCCTTGCGCATTATGCTCTCTATTTCAGTAGCAGATGGCCGGCCTCTTGCCCCATCAACATTTTGCGTAAGGGCATTCTCAAGAAAAGATTCTACCCCAACGCGATCAAAGGTGGTGGTGTTTGGTTGTTTGATTATATAAAGAAAGACAACGAGCAATAATACAATAACAATTACAAGGATTGTCGATAATTTGTGCGGTTTCTCTTGCTGGACATTAATTGGATCCGGCGATAAAGGAAGTTGTGGGCCCATCGATTCCATAAACAAATTTTACTTCAAAAAAAACTCTTTCACAAGTTTAATTATCCAAAACAAAAAGGTCGGCCTGCGTGAACGCAAGACCGACCTTAAGACTCGACAGAGCTGACTCCTTTCTCTAGTGGGGCACGATGTACCCCTGCCGGTGACGAACCTCCAGGCCACGCCCGTTTACCTTGATGGTAATTTTGCGAGTCGTGCCCGGCTTATTGCCAGACGGCATCACGTAGCCGAGCAGATAGTGGGAACTGTGTTCGTGCACAACCCGACTGAAAGCGCGCGCGAAGTCGTTGGTACGAAGGATTGGGTTCTCCCCCGTCTCTTCGGAAAGCATCATCAGGGATTGATGGCCGCTATTAGGAGCTCCAAGTCCCCTTGCGTCAATAGAAACGATAGAAAGATTGGCCCCTCTCAAATTTTTTTTCGTATCCCCCATAATGCTGGCAAACGCGGCGTTATCGGCCATAATTTGCGCATTGATAGATGGCTCAACCATAGCTCGCCGGTCGGACCGGGGTAGCTGATTTAAACCTTCGACCCCTTCGCTGAAAAGTAAGACGACTTTCCGTTGAGTAGGGAGGTTCTCGTTGCTCCAAGCGGTGAGGTCGTTGACAACCCGGAAGAACTTGAGAGCATTTGCCCTCCTTTCTGCCAAAGTTGCCTCCACATCGCCGTTAGGTCGCCGACCGACAAACCTACCGAGAGCCTTCAAGAGAAGCCCCCGGTCGTTGGTGAAATCCTGACCCAAACCGCCGATACCGCTGCTATAGACGATCGACATCAAGTCGTTGTCCGAGAAGAATTGCTCGACGAACAACTGAGCCCTCTTCTTGACATCGAACCACGCCGACGCCACCTCACATTCTGGCAGATCGCTCGCACAACTCGTGGTATGAAGGTCGTCGAGAATCATGATGTAAACGCGGCCGAGGGACTCGGCTCTCACATCCACACCTGACTCCGCTATCGTCATCGCGAGTTTGACGTCCCCGGTGTTTGAGAACGGAATCTCGATGAACGAGAAGTTTGTGACCGGCTGCGGCTTCCCTTCGTCAAGAATGGTGAAATCGTCCTTGGTCAACCCGTGAACAACTTCGCCGTTCTTATTTGTGACAAGTACGTTGACCTCCACCAGTTCGGTTTCGGTTCGGAATCTCTCCTGCTGTGCCGTTGCCTGGCCAGCAAGTAGAACGCTGACGACGACTAAACACAGCAGTTTCATTGTCATCTCCTAAGAATTGGTGCCGACAAGACAAAGAACAGAGAAAACTAGCCTGACACTAGTATACCATCTATAATAGATGTATGCAAAAGAGCATTATTTACAGAAATGTCAAACTTCTCGGGATTTTGCTGATTTTAGCCTTAGTGGCACTCCTCTTTCTGACCTTACCCTCAGGCTTACCTTCTCTCTATACCAAGGGAAATAAGATCTTGTCGGCTAGTACCAACCAGCCGATCACGTTGCGCGGCATAGTCTCCGATTACTTCAGATATGACTTCAATTACGACTACCCGGAGCTCTACGGTGGACTGGAAGCCGAGTTGGCGAAGATCAAGTACTTGAAACAAGCTGGAGCAGACGTGAATGTCGTCGGCTTATATCTGGCTCGCTTGGACAAAATTAAGTCTCATATTGAGGAAATGGACCAGTACATCGAATACGCCAGAGATAATGACATGTACGTCTATCTCGCCCCGGCCGGCATCGGCTTCCTCGAAACTAATCCGGAGAAAAAGATTAAAAAGGATGAAGGTTACTGGGAAAATGTAGGTGCAAATGACTTAGGAGCATTAACCGAATTCCTGGCTTCTCGCTACGGCAGTTACTCCAATGTCATGTACCAGCTGACCGCCGAGCCGAACATTTCTTACTCCACCTGGGAAATAAAGCAGAGGGAATTAGCCGAGATCGTCAGGAAATATACGAACAACCCGATCATCGTCAGTACTCCGCGCTACACTCCCTACTCCTCCTTGCCCGCTCTACCCTTCGAGAACATCATCTATTCGACCGGAGGATATGTCAGAAGAGTCGATGGCTCTTTTACGGAACGCCAGATAAGCGATATCTTAGGGATAGAAAGTTTGAAGCGAATCTATCCGGTCATGGTTGCTGAATTCGGAGGCAATTACGGCGGAGATTTCTCTAGCGTAGAAGATCTGCTTTCCTTTAAGAATATTATGGAAGCTCTTCACCAGGAACAGTTGAGTTATAGCGTCTACCGCTTGAGCGCCACTTACCAGGGCGACGGTCTAGCCCTTTTTGATACTGAAGGGAATCTGACCAAGAAGGGCCAGATATTCCTAAATATGTTTGTAAGCTATTAGGTGGTGTTTACCCTGAGGGATTCGAAGGGTAGAATATCGTTATGAAATCCATCATCTCCTGGAATGTCAATGGCTTGCGGGCTGTGCACCGCAAAGGCAACTGGGAGCGCATTCTGGAGGAAAAACCCGACATTTTATGCCTCCAAGAGACTAAAAGTTTGCCCGACCAGCTTCCAGCCGAGCTCAAGGATATCCCTGGCTATCACTCCTACTTCCACTTCCCTACCGTCAAGAAGGGTTACAGCGGAGTGGCTATTTATAGTAAGGAGAAGCCGTTGAAAGTTTCACGCGACCTAGGAATAGAGACTTTCGACCAAGAAGGCCGCCTGATCATGGCTGAATATAAGCATTTTATCCTGATTAACGTCTACTTCCCCAATGGCGGTGGCGCACCAGAGCGCTTACGCTACAAGCTCGATTTCTATGACTATTTCTTGGAATTTATAGATAAGTTAAGGAAGATTCAGCCGAATATCATTTTCACCGGTGATGTAAACGTCGCTCACCAAGCTATAGACCTGGCCAGACCGAAGGAGAATGAGACCCATGTTGGATTCCTTCCCATTGAGCGTGCTTGGATGGATAAGCTAGTGTCTCACGGTTGGACAGACGTCTTCCGCCACTTTTACCCTGACCAGACCGAAGCCTATACCTACTGGGATATGAAGACCTTCGCTAGGGAAAGGAACGTGGGCTGGAGAATAGACTACTTCTTCGCCTCGCCAGAGATGCTGAAGAAGGTTAAATCCATGGAGATACTTGACAGTATTATGGGCTCCGACCACTGCCCTATTAAAATTGTCCTTTAGTTATCCCCAGGTGGATTAGGTAATTTGTCCTTTACTCTATATTATATATCTAGACGTTCGGCGGATATTTATTTCTCTCTAGCAGTAATTGGAAGCTGAATTTTTTGCTCTTTGGAAGACGCCCGCCCGACTGAATGACTTCAGTCATTCGGGCAGGTTCCAGTAGAAGACATTCTGGTCTTCGAGGAACAAGCATAGACGACGGATCCTCAACTTACTTTATTTTTTTGATCCAGTCGCTCTAGGGCCCCCTCCTTTTCTGGAATACTCTTCTTCAACCCGCTAGCATAGACTTCGTCGCTGGCGGGTTTTTGTTTATCTTGAGCTTGTCGAAATGGTATGTCCTTAAAGAAAAGCTTTTATTTAAAGGGGAATTAGACCATAAATTCTCCAAACTGTGGATAATTAGGTGGACACTGTGTATTAAAAGACATAATATTAAAAGACAGCTTTTGCGATAAGTCTTTAATCTTAGCCATATTTTCACTTTACTTAGCAATTTAAGTTTCATATGAAACATATTCAAGCAGTTTCATGAATAACGTCGACCGGAGGACGGAAAAGAGGAAAACGGGAGATATTGGAGAGAATATCGCCTGCGATTTCTTGAAGAAAAGGGGCTTCGAGGTGGTAGAAAGGAACTATTTAAGGAAGTGGGGCGAGATTGATATCGTGGCTCGTAAAGCGAATGTTATTCGCTTTGTCGAAGTCAAAAGCGTGACATGGGCCATCCATGGTAAGACTCAAGCCAAGGTTTCAAATGAAACCTATAGGCCAGAAGACAATATGCACCCGTGGAAACTCAAGCGTCTAGCCAGAACCATGCAGACCTACATGTTACACAAGAAACTTGACTGTGACTTCCAGCTTGACCTCATCACGGTCAAAATGGACATGACCACCCATAAAGCCCGAGTAGAGATGATTGAGAATATTGTAATCTAGCAAGATTATCCTGAGCGAACGCAGTGAGTCGAAGGGTCATTTGATAAAATAGACAGAACATAGTATTTTAAACTTAGAGTTAACTTGCAGTTACGGGGAGATATATGACCAAAGAGGATCGCGGATTTGCTTCGATGGATCGCGAGAAGCGGCGCGAGATTGCTAGTAAGGGCGGCCAGGCGGCTCATAAACCCGGGCTTCGCACAAACGGTAAGCCCAAGAAGAAGCCTCACGAGTGGGATACGCACTCAGCGCGTTCGGCCGGTCGCAAAAGTGCGGAGAAGAGATTCGGCTGCTCAGAAGAAGTTGCTACGGTCGGTCTCGAGGACTTTTTCCTGCCAGAGGTCTGACGGCGTGCAAAGGGGCCTGCTAGTGCAGGCCCCTTTCTTATTTAATAATTAGTGTGCGGGATGAGGTAATCGAAACCTCGACTACAGTTTGGAAAACTGTCGTTTTACCACTAAACTAATCCCGCATTCTGGTATATATCGGGGCGCCGAGAATCGAACTCGGACCTCAAGCTCCCAAAGCATGTATACTACCACTATACTACGCCCCGTTCTCTTCATATTTTCGGGATGTTGTCGGGATGGGGAGAATTGAACTCCCGTCTCACGAACCCGAATCGTGTATACTACCGCTGTACTACATCCCGAAAATTAATCTACATTTCGTAGGAATTTACTCTAGCATTTTACCCAAATTTAGGCTAATATTTCCCTGTTTGCGGCTATGGTTTAGTGGTAGAACACGTCCTTGCCAAGGACGAGATTCGGGTTCGATTCCCGGTAGCCGCACACTTCGACTCACTATGTTCGCTCAGTATAAACCTTATTTATTATCAATAGAGGCTTCGTAGATCTGGTCGGAGTAACTGCCGCCAAACGCAGTGCACCAGAAGACATTGGTGAAGTGCCACTTATAGCCCTTCGCTCCGCAGCGATTAGGATGCCCGGCCGACTCGAGGTTAGTAGTCAGATCATAGCTGTCCGCATAAGCATACCGGCCGACATTGCCGTAGGTGTAAGAATGGCAGTTGTCGTTCCACGGAGGGCAGCTATCATTAACAGGATCGACTGGCATAGAACCAAGGTAGGGCGCGAGATAAGTATAGAAAGTATTCCAGGAGGTCGGACCACTAGCGATGTAGCTGTAGTTATAGCCGGTGCAATCCCAGCCACAGCCGGATGGGGGATAGTAGCCGTTGTCGCTATGAAATAACTCTAGCGCATTCCTTACTTGCTCAAGGTCACTCATGCGTCTAGCATCATTGGCCTTAATACGCGAGGAGAAAACGCTAGTGGCGATTAAGCTTGAGAGCAGTGAGATAAGCGCAACGACCATCAGTAATTCTATAAGGGTGAAACCGCGCTTGTACTGTAAGGAAATTATTCTCATTAATTTCTAGGAACCGCTACTTCAATAATATTAGTTGAAATTGGCACCGGACGCTCAGTAGCTCGTAGAAACATCACGGCCGAAACTGTGAGTATCACTACCGCAAGTATCGCTAAAGCGATCTGGGCCTGCTTGTCGGTACTGACTATACCCCCCGAGAAATTCATAACCACACGCGACATCAAGGACGTGCCGGTTCTCTGAGCCATGAATTCCTGTGGAGCATATTGTTGATCAGTCTCGAAGACTACTTTCTTCTCATCGGGATTCATATCGTAGATTATAGCAGTAAATTGTTGTAGGATAACCACAATCATGCACCCGTAGCTCAACGGATAGAGTACTTGTCTTCGGAACAAGGGGTTGGGGGTTCGAGTCCCTCCGGGTGCACCAGAAGTAACTTGTTCGGAATTAAGAATATGGAGCGATTTTGCAGAAGCCAAAATCGCGCTTTGATTTTCGCCAAAACCCTTTCCGCCTACGGCGGAAGCCGTGAAATCCCATAATTCCCCCCAGCGTATGGAAACCGTTTTGTC
>JAUSGP010000008.1 GCA_030674415.1 bacterium
AAGCGAAGCCAGCGATCGAACACTTCCTCGATCTTCTCGCTACCCGCGAGAAAGATCGCAGATCTCTTGGCAAATTGATTGAGAAGAAGATTCTACCACTTCTCACGCTGCTCGAAAGTTCCATCGAGCGCTCGCATTTCGTCTCGCTTATCGCCAAGCGGACAGGTATTAAGGAAGAAGTGGTCTGGGAAGATTTGAAGAGAGTGAAGAAATCGGATATTGGAAGAAAAACCGCGCTATCGTCTTCTGGTGAAGACGTACGCTCCACTCCTGCCGACGCAGTCCGTGACGGTTTTTCTTCTCAATATCCGATTTCCAGACGGGAGCAGATTGAGGAGCGGCTGACGGAACTGCGTCTTTGGAAAAAAGAATTACCAGAAGACGCCGAAGAGACGGAGGCGCTTGACAGGGAAGAGGACGAACTCAAGAATCACCTGTCTAGCGAGAATCTGCGCGAGGAGCTCGCCAATCTCTCGGTAGGGTTAGCGACAGCTGAAACTCTCAAAGATAATGAGAAGGTGGAAGAGTTAACTCAGCGCATCGGCGCCCTGCATAAAGAGATTAGGGCCTTAGAAGAAAGGAAAAATGTATTGTAAAATATATAGATTGTTTTAATGACCCATTCGACAGGCTCAGGGTCATGGTGAGCGTAGTCGAACCATGAAAAAATCAAAACAAAAGAATAGACCTGCAAAAACGGCTAAAAAAACTAAGCCGTCAAAAAAACCTAAAACAAAGGTTAAAAAGGCCCACAAAGCCAAATCTAAAATAAAAAGTAAGCCGAAGCTCAAAGCCAAGGCCACCAAGAAGAAGGTTGATGAAGTGCTGAAGACCGACCGTCTGGTCTCGCGCGGCAAGGAGCGCGGCTTCGTTACTTATGATGAGATTTTACGCGAGTTTCCGACCATCGAATCAGACATTCTGTTCTTGGACGAATTGTACGAGAAGCTTCACACTCTCGGTATCGATATTCTCGAAGGAGGCGGACTTCTCGAGATCCCGGAAGTAGAGACCAACAAGAAGTACGCCTACTCAAGAGGGGATTCTTCCTATGATTCTATCCAGATGTATTTGCGCGAGATCGGCCAGTACCCGCTTATCGCCGGGTCAATGGAGAAGGAGCTTGCCAAGCGCATTGAGGCCGGAGACATGGATGCCAAGAACCTCTTGATGAAAGCAAACTTGCGTCTGGTGGTCTCCATTGCCAAGAAGTACGCCAATAGAAGTCCTGACCTCACTCTCCTTGACCTTATTCAAGAAGGCAATCTGGGTTTGCACAAAGCGGTGGAGAAATTCGACTGGACCAAAGGCTTCAAATTCTCGACCTACGCCACATGGTGGATACGTCAGGCTATTACTCGTGCTTTGGCTGACCAGAGCCGCACCATCCGCGTGCCAGTGCATATGGTTGAAACTATTGCTAAGTATAAGCAGGTGGTGCGTCGTCTCACGCAAGACTTGGGCCGTGAGCCATTGCAGGAAGAGATAGCTATGGAGATGAACTTGGATGTCGAGAAGATCTATCAGATAGAGAAGATTGATCAGTCCACCGTCTCACTCGAATCGCCTGTGGGTGATGATGAGGACGGCAAGAGTAAGCTCGGAGACTTCCTCGCTGACGACAAAATCCTTTCGCCAGACCAAGATTCTTCTCGCAGAATTGTTTCTGATCAGGTCAAAGAGATATTAAATGATCTGCCTCCGAAGGAAAGAAAAATATTGGAAATGCGCCACGGTCTTCTTGACGGCTACACCCACACGCTTGAAGAAGTGGGCAAAGTCTTCGGCGTCACCCGCGAACGCATCCGCCAGATCGAAGCTAAAGCTCACGAGAAAATCCGTCAACACGAAAAGATAGATAGGTTGAGAGGGTATTAAAAGAATTTCTAATTGCTCTAAACTCTAAGTATTTCTTACGATAACTCCATGCTATAGCATGGAGTTATCGTATACGTTATAAATATAATTATATTATGGACTATTTCATAAGCCGCTTTAATCTTTTCACTCTGGGTAGCGAGGGTGTTACGACAAGTAATCTTCAAAGTCAGATAAAAAAGCATTTTAATTATGTGCCGGGTTCGGAAAGTTTAATTGTGTGCTTGCCAGGATGGGGAGGAAAACTTCACGAATTGAGGCATGTTGAAAATTCTGCGGTTAGACAAAAAACATCTTTTCTCGCTTATGAATTTCCGCGCGGAATATTTTCAGATCAAAAAGACTTAACAAGAGAACTGTTTGAAATTGCTAATCAGATAGTCAGAAGTGAAATAAAAGAACTGAAGACTAAATATAATTTCAACAAATGTATTCTTGTATGTATTAGTTTGGCTTCTTCTTACGGTTCCCTGGTCTATAAAGATAATATGAATGTTGATGAGATCCTCCTAATTGCACCTGGCGAAGATCTGGCTCATGATATGTGGCATGGTTGTAGGACTCAACACTTCCGAAAGTCTTACGAGAAACAAGGCATTACAGAGGCGCAATTAATAGCAGATTGGAATGAACTTGCTTCTAAAAATAATTTTCCATTTTTGAGAACTCGCGTAAGCATTTTTTTAGGGAAAAATGATGAGGTTATCCCCTATAGATTTAGTCGCCAACTAGGCAATATTTACCAGCAACGTAATTTGGATGTTGTAGTAAAAGTATTTCCTTTAGGTCATTATTTGCTTATTTCTTTATTCTTACTCTTGCCTAAGTATTTCCTAAAGCTAAATTGATTGAGTTGTGTTTTAAAAGTAGAAGACCCCGTACTTACGTACGGGGTCAGCAGGCTTTAGCTATCGCTAGCAACGAGAGGCTTCTTGTCGGTAGCAAGAGGATCGCCGAAGTCCCGTAGAAATTCTGAGGAGCTATTACAACCGGAGTGTCCATCTCAGAACCCTTGTTCAGCCTGCTTTAACATTAGCATAAGTACCTGATTTTGTCAAGCATTTTTTCTATTTCATCAAAATAAGCCTAGAAATAAGGTTTTTGTAGATGACCCTCTCCTTACGCCCAGGAGAGGGTCGGGTGAGGTCAACGTGAAAAGATAGATAGGTTGAGAGGGTATTAAAATTAAATAAATATGAAGAAGGGCGGCCCGTGAGGGTCGCCCTTTGATTTCTGCTCGCCGCCTACTTCTTGCGGGCGATCGTTTCAAGCGCCCTCGCAATGCGCACGAGCGCAAGTACGATCATACTCAAGGAGATGGTGATGGCAAAAAGGACTACGGTAATAGGTAGGGAATCCATACTGCCTCCTTTCTACATCATACACCTAAACATGTATTTTGTCAAGGATTTTATGAAATAAGGCTATATAGAGCCTTCCAAATTGCGTACATAGCATAGGTATCTAGTTTACAGTACTCGCGCAGGTTTTTGATGATAGACTCTTTTTCTTCTGTCGTTAGTTGTGAGTTGCCTTGCCCGTCCGTAGCTTCTGGCGAAGGAGGGTTGGTCGTAAGTCTATTCCATCTCTCTGCTGCCGTGCCACCTTCGCCTATTTCTAACTCATCATATTTGAGAGAGGGGACGAGTACTGGTAAAACTTTCTTGATGGAGGAGCTGCCCTTGAAATCTTTGTGTACGTAGTGTTGCTTTTTGAAAATTATTTCTAGGTCGAAGATTCTTTTCTCTACGTCTTCAAAAAAGCCCTGTGAGTCTGGGACTCTAATGGCTAGCTCTTTGTTTCTGCCGCACTCGAAATCTTTGTGCCAGACGATTACACTTCCCACAGGGCCAATGTTTTTCTGAAGTGATTCTACAAATGTCTGGCTCGGGTCATCTGATCCGGTATAAAGAAAATCTACATGCGTTGGTTCGCTTTCTGGTGTGTCCAAAACGTGGAGCGAGTATTGAAAGGGGATCTGATTATAAGGCGAGAAGCCGTCGAAGCGGGGAATAGCCGCTGGAAATGTTTCGTAGTCGAGAAAGTAGAGAGGGAAGACCAAAGTCTCTAATTCTTCTGCAATATTTTCCCGAGAGATGATCGGTCGGTCCTGGAGATAAGTGCGAAGTTGGTTCTCTTGGATTTCTGAAAGTTTAGTGCCTGTCGGAATCTGATCTAATTCAAAAATATTGCTGTCGATGAGCTCGGTCAGTTTGGCCTTGCTTGCGCCGATGCGCGCCAGGTCGTGTATGCCGTATTTGGGAATGTTGGGATTGGAGTAGGCGAAGGTGGTGCAATGGCTCGATCGCCCTCTATAGATGCAATCGCATGGCCCGACAGGCTCCTTCTCTTCAGTAATATAATCCAGAGCGAGCTTCATCTCGGCTGACACCTCCTCCTGCATTTCCTTAATTTTCTCGGTCACGTCTTCGATGACGAAGAGTTGCTTGAGATCAAGTTCTCCCTTTCTTACATATTCGCCGTTAAGATGGATGAGATTGGCGCTCGCGATATTTAAGCCAGCACGTTTCAACACATTGTATTGGAACGCCAGGTCATGGAAGTGAGTTTTCTTGTCTATATCATTAGTCGCCTTAACTTCATATAAATTGGCTTGCCCTGAGCTTGTCGAACGGGTCAAGATATCAGTAATGGCCATGAAGCCGTCTTTCTCAAATTTTTTCTGATATTCCCCGTCCGGAAATAAGTTCCTGGCCAGCAGATCAACCTCGTTACCAGTCTCGATGATCTGCTGTTCAAAAGCGGACAGCTCATTCGCATAATAAACATCCGGTTTGTGGACCTTAAGCCAGGCGTTTTTATGGCACTCCCGCCAGACGATGTAGTTAGTTTTTGAAAGCATAAGTCACAGCTTCTAGCTACTAGCCGCTAGGTGTCAGCTTTAATGCATTGAATGCGAGTTTAGAATTCAAAAGCTAGAAGCTAACAGCTAGAACCTAAAAGCTATTTAAGCAGAGAATCAATTTTTATTTTCACATTTGCCAGAGGTTCTGCACCGTTTATGACCGTTTTCTTGCCATCTTTGGAGAGGATGACGGAGTAGGGCGTGCCACGAGCGCCGGCCTTGGCTGCTTCGGCGATGCTGGCTTCAATTCCAACTTGGTGGCGATCGCTCGCGAGGCATTCGTTAAAGGCCTCAACGTTCAAGCCGACAGCTGCTGCAATTTTAGGCAATTCAGCCGGATCGAGGGAGTCATTGGAATTGGTCTTTTCAAAAACAGCATCAAGATAGTTCCAGAAAACTTGATTGCCACCGAGTTCCGCCGCGCATTCGGTCGCTTCTGCTTCTTTCATGGCACGGGCGTGGAGCTGGGGGATAGGAAGCTGGCGGTAGACCCAGGCCACTTGGGTGCCGTAGGTTCTCATCACTTCTTTCATAGTGTTATGGAAGACTTTACAGAAGGGACACTCGGTGTCCGAGTACTCGACGATGACGAACTCGGCATTCCTGCTCCCCAGGATATGATCCTTATCGCCGACCGGAGCAATGTCAATCTCCGTATTGGTTGCTTGCCCTGAGCTTGTCGAAGGGTTGGCTCCCCCAAAATAGATCGCTCCAGCGACCAGTCCACCGGCCACGATGATAGCTAGAGGGACAAGAAACTTGTTTGATTCTGAATTATTTTCCATGATTCAAAGAGTATATCATCTAGAAAGGGAGTGAGAAAGTGAGCTTGTTATCACCCGGGGTTTCCCAGCCGGACGTATCAAGTTTGATCTCATTGAGCTTACTACCTTCTTTGAATATTAGCTTATTGTTGGCACGGGCGTAGTCATAAAGTTCTTTGGTTAGACGGACATCGTCGATGCAATAACTTCTGATTTTTTCGATCTCACCTGACTTCCACCAATCCATAACTTTTGACCCGTGACCGGATTTGTTCTTACCCAGAGTGCCTTCGGCAAGCTGGTCAAGCTTCATGCGCCGACCGTAGCTCTGTTTAATTTCTTTTAAAATATCGAGATGTTTTATTTTCGTCAGATCGCCGGGATAATATTTGTTCAAAAGTGGCATGTCGAAGTGTTCAGAGGTGAAGCCGATGAGCATATCGGCTCGCTCAAGTATCGGCCAGAGCTTGTTAAGTTCATTTTCAAGATAGGAAGTATATGAATCGGTTTCCGAGTCGTAAATAGCGACCAGAGCTATGTCGAGTTTAGCCGGATCGGCACTCCCGACATCATGGAAGAAGTTCTGGGTCTCAATGTCGAAAACAATTTTACGCATCTCTATACGGACCTAGTTTGTGTGTTTCAAGAAAATCGCGCAGAGTTATATCTCCCATGGCGAAGCCGACAGCGGGGATTGGTTCGACACCAAATAATTCTAGAAGATTGTCATATCTTCCGCCCCCTGCGATAGAGCGATTATTATCAGGGTTGGTATCGAAGACTTCGAAGACCATGCCGGTGTAGTAACTCTGTCCTCGGACAAACTCGGTGTCGAAGGCCACGTTGGGGGCAACATCCTTAAAGTCTTCTACGCGAGCCTTGTTTATCTTGATTACGAAGTCATCATCGTTGGCCCCGAATGCTTTCATGACCGCGTAAGCCATAGAAACGATTTCTCTATCTCCATCGATACCAGAGTCTCCCAAGAGGTCGGCGTTGAACTGCCAGTGTTCACGCTTGCGTCCGCGCTGTGGCTTCTCGTATCTGAAGAGATTCGGAATGGAGAACCAGCGCAATGGGAATTTGAGGCTCTTTCGGCGAGCGGCTACCATGCGTGCTAAGCTCGGAGTCATTTCTGGACGTAGGGTGACCGAGCGCTCTCCGCGGTCGATGAAAGTGAATGTTTGTTCATTGACTATCTCGGCACCGGACTTCTCACTGTAAATTTCAGTAGGTTCAAGTAGAGAGGCGCTGTATTCTTCGTAGTTAAATTTCAGAGCAACTTTCTTCCAAGTGTCGAAGATATAGTTCTCTACCCTCATATCCTCTGGGTAGAAGTCTCTGACCCCCTTATAGGGCTCTGTATCTAGTTTTGACATGGCTGTATTATACCCAAATGACCGAAAAAGCCGAAATCCTAAAGCTCTATAAGAACCTAGGGGAAACACCCCTGGAATGCCTAAAACGCTTCAAGGAAGCTAAGCCTGAATATAAGGAGACTAAGATGACCTATCTCGGCAGGCTGGATCCGATGGCTGAGGGCTTGCTCCCGGTATTAGCCGGCAATACAAGAGACAAAGAAGTCTATCTTGCTCAAGATAAGACTTATAAGTTTGAAGTCCTGTGGGATTTCGGAAGTGACACTTACGATATCTTGGGGCTTGTTTCTGTTTCTCCAAACCCTATTCAAAAGCTAGAAGAGAAAATGAAGAGACTTGTTGATGGGACATCAAAAAAGAAAAGCCAGAGCTATCCGCCGTATTCTTCAAGAACAGTTAACGGTAAGTCGCTTTTTATGTGGGCCAGAGAAAATAAGATTGATGAGATAGATATTCCAGAGCGACAGATAAAAATATTCTCCCTTGAACATGTTCACACGCGTTACGTCACAGGCCGAGAGATCTTAGACCAAGTTTTATGGAAGGTTGGTCTGGTCAAAGGGGACTTCAGGCAGAAAGAAATTATAAAAAGCTGGCAGAAGGTATTAAAAGATAAAGAAGGGGAGAAATTTCTGATTTCAAAATTTGAAGCCGATGTATCAAGTGGAACTTATATCCGGGGCCTTGCACATGAAATGGGAAAAATTTTAAAAACTAGCGCCCTGGCATGGAGTATCAAAAGAACGAGGGTGGGTGAGTATAAAATTTAGGTAAAAGAAAAAGCTGCCGTTGATCAGACGGCAGCCCCCACATTCGCTTTCACCTTTCGGTGGGGCAAAGAATGTGTATGGAATCATAGGCTCATACTCCTGATAGCCCGAACAGAGCTGAGTCCTCACTCCCGAAAAACTACTTCTTTTTTAATCGTACACCTAAAGTACTTGTTTGTCAAGCATTTTTTCAATTTCATTAAAATAAGGCTAAAAATAAGCCTTTTTATAACCTAGAACCTAGTCCCTAGCACCTACCCCTTCCTATTAGCTTTAGAGCGGTCTTGCTGTGTAAGCAAAACTTTGCGGAGACGGACGGAAGCGGGGGTAATTTCTATATATTCATCATCATTCATGATCTCCATCGAACGTTCGATGTCGAGTTTGAAAGCGGGGACGAGGAAGATACCTTCGTCAGAGCCGGAAGCGCGCATATTGGTTAATTGCTTGCCCTTGGTCGGGTTGACGTACATATCTTCGCCTTTGGAAGAGTTGCCGATAACTTGGCCGGCATAGACTTCGTCTCCCGGTTCGGTGTAGAGCACTCCGCGCTGTTGCAGGTTATCGAGGGAGAAGGCCAGGCACTTGCCGGCTTCCATCGAGATCATGGCCCCGACATCGTGATGGTCTATTTCACCGACGTAAGGTCGGAAGCCGATAAAGCGCGAGGAGAAGATGCCGAGGCCCTTAGTAACAACTACGAATTCTCCTCTGTAGCCCAAGAGTCCGCGTGTCGGCGCTTCGAAAATGAGACGAGTAGAATTATTTTCCGTTTTCATATCCATGAGAGTTGCTTTCCTTTGGTTAAGAGCAGAGATGACGCTACTACTCATGACCTCTGGTACATCGATGACCACTTCTTCAAACGGCTCGGTTTTCTTTCCATCTTCTTCTTTAAAAATAACTTTTGGTTGGGAGACTTGGAGCTCAAATCCTTCTCGGCGCATGTTCTCGCAGAGGATAGCGATGTGAAGTTCGCCTCGGCCATAGACGGTGTAGTAGTCACTGGTAGTGAAGTCGACTTTCAAGCCCACGTTCACTTCAAGTTCGCGTTCGAGGCGTTCGCGTATCTGTCTGCCTGTTACGAATTTTCCTTCGCGTCCGGCGAAAGGTGAGTTGTTGACTAGGAAGTTAAGAGAGATTGTCGGCTCGTCCACGTTAATTGCGGGCAGAGCTTCGCCATTTACATCGCCGAGTATTGTATCTCCGATAAATATTTCTGGCAGACCGGCAAGCATGACCACATCTCCTGCAATTGCTTCAGGAGCTTCTTTTCTTTTAATACCTTCGAATGTAAATAGCTTGGTGATCTTGCCTTTGAAGCTACCACCATTCTGTTGCTTAACGAATACCTCCTGGCCGTCTTTAATCACTCCTTCGTAAACGCGGGCGATGGCCATGCGTCCGAGGAAATTGTCGTAGGCGAGGTTGAATGGTTGAAGTCGCATAGGTAAATCGACCTGGGAGGTTGATTTACTCAAGATTTTGTTGGCAGGAGGAACATGCTCGAGGACGACATCGAGGAGCGGTGAGAGATCCTTTCTTTCATCGGTAAGGTTTCGCATGGCGACGCTTTCGCGACCTATGGCATAGACAGTGGGGAAGTCTATCTGGGAGTTATCAGCGCCAAGCTCTAGGAAGAGTTCAAGCACCGCTTCATGCACCCACTCTGGGCGAGCGGCGGGCTTATCGATCTTGTTGATCACGACAATTGGCTTTAGACCGAGCTCCAGAGATTTCTTAAGGACGAAGCGGGTCTGGGGCATGGGGCCTTCCTGCGCGTCTACGATAAGAAGCACAGTATCGATAGAGCGAAGCACGCGCTCAACCTCGGAGCCGAAGTCAGAGTGGCCTGGGGTATCAACGATATTGATCTTAGTGTCTTTATAGAAAAGAGAGGTGTTCTTGGAATAGATAGTGATACCACGCTCCTTTTCCAAAGCATTGCTGTCCATACTCTCACCCTCGGCGAACATGCCCGTCTGGCGGAGAAGTGCGTCAGTCAGAGTTGTTTTACCATGATCGACGTGCGCGATAATCGCTATATTACGAATTTCCATAAGTTCACCCCGCCTATTCTGGCGGGGCAAGCTATTGAAACACAAAATCTATCTTTCTACAAGCTCGCCGTTCTTGTAGACGAACTTTTTAGTAACCTTAATGGTTGGTTCGGCGGCCAGAGCCTCATCTTTTCCACGGTCGAGGTAGGTGACTGTCACCACGCCATTTGCGATAGTGATACTTTGTGGAGCGATGCGGTCGCCCAGGAAAAGCGCGTTCGTGCCTTTGTAATTGATTGGGCCTGAAACATAACTGGCGATATAGACGAAGACGCCAGAGCCTCCGCCGGATTGAGCCAGAAGTAGCGCCTGATCAGGCTTCTCGTCATTGTTGAGATCGCCAGTCGTCTTGTTCGGAAGAAGCGCCACATCTTCCGAGAGAATGACAGGCTCACCTTCAATGGTAAAAGTCGCGTTCGACGGATCAAGAGTAAAATTAGTTTTATCGACATTGGTATTGTCAGATTGTGTCGGTGCCGCTATGTGATAAACGTAATACAGAAGTCCCAAGGCACCTACGAGCAGAATGATTTTAAGAATTGTTTTCATGGTTCGATGTTACTCACCATGACCCTGAGCTTTGTCGAATGGGTCATGGTTTAATATTATAACAAAAATCTCCGTGACGTTAGACGACGGAGATCTTTGTTAGAGCGGTCAACTTTGTATATGAGAAGAGTTCCGTTTAAAATTGCATTTTGGTCTATGTGTGAGGCTCATAACGCTCACTTGTTTTTGACCTGATAGTTTTAGTTAAGGAATCCTCCCGAAAGTTGACCTAATACAATTTTCTACCTGGTCTTATCAAGTGTCAAACTTACTTTTCGAATAACTTAGGGGATATCCTGGGGACAATGGCTAGCTTATAGCTTTTAGCTGTCAGCTGTTAGATTAAGGCTCTCAATCCGTCTTAAGTTACTGATTACAAGCTAACAGCTAGAACCTAATAGCTAACACCTAATAACAATATGTCTGATAATCAAGAAAAGGCCCATGAAGACCATGTGGAAGCCCACAAGGATGTCGCCAATGCCCAACAAGACGTCGCCGATGCTACCGAGAAAGAATCCCTCGCTGCCCAAGATCTAGCCGATGAGTCTAGGAAAGAAGCAGGGGAATAATGTTCTCCTGATTGAGAATAGTTAAATTCTCTGTATGAAAGGAAAATCCGCCAACCTAGGCGGGTTTTTCTTGATAAATCACCTTTTTCTGGTATGATTTTCGGATATTCCGCGATAGCTCAGTCGGTAGAGCGCCTCCCTGTTAAGGAGGATGTCCCAGGTTCGAGCCCTGGTCGCGGAGCCAAACTATGAAAAACACATTAATTCTAGCCGGCATCATCATCGTTCTTTTCGGAGGAAGCATTTGGTGGTCTAAGAGCTTACAGAAGAGTGATCCAGAAATTATCTCCAGAAATGGCATCCACTGGCATCCTATTCTTGATGTGTATGTAAAAGGAGAAAAACAGGTAATACCCGCCAATATTGGAATGGGACCTCAATATTCCTCACAACCGATGGGAATGGCGCCCATTCATACCCACGATGACGCTACTGAAGGGATTGTGCATCTGGAGTTCAGCGGTCTGGTTCATAAGGAAGATATCACCTTGGGCCAATTTTTCGCAAACTGGAACAAAGATATAAATTCTTTCGGTACTAATTTAAAAATGATCGTTAATGGCGTTGAGAATTTAGAGTTTGGAAATTATGAGATGAAAGATAGCGATAAAATAGAACTTCGCTACGAATAAAGATATGAAACACTATTTTTTGATCGCCCTAAGCTTATTTGCCTTTGTGGCATTAGGTTCTTGGATGGCCATAAGTCTGGGATTATATAATTCCTACTGGTATACAGATGTCATTCTCCACGTGGTTGCTGGAGCGGGGTTCGGCTTTGTATGGCTTGCGCTCAATCATAAGATAGAGAAAAGAAGATTCATTCTTATCTTGGGTGCCGCCAGTTTCGCGGTATTAGGAAGTGTTGGTTGGGAACTTTGGGAATTCGTGGGTTGGAGGATCATGTCTTATGATATGCCGTTTTATATACCGGAATTAGGGGATTCGCTGGGGGATATATGTTGCGGATTACTCGGAGGGGTTTTGTCTGTGATGGGGAAGATTCGGAAGGGATAATCGTCATGCTAGAATACCCGCATGGTGTCCCAAATCTATAAAAAGCTAGATGGTTGGCCAGCTATAGTGGTGGGAGTCTTGGCACTCGCTGGAATTGCATATTTTGGGTTCCATACTTATCGTAATATCGAAGTTGAGAAAACTAATCTCTTGGCTGAATTGGAAACAGCGCGAGAAGGGAACTATAGCCTGCTCCAGCAAGTGCGCGAGAGAGAAAGAATCATTGATTCTTTCAACGCCCAGATCAGTAAGATCTCTGGTACCGTGGGTACTCTTGAGAAGCTTGCTGCTACCGACGAAGAGCTTCTTAAGAAATATTCTAAGATTTATTTCCTGAATGAGAATTACGCTCCCACGAAACTGACCGAGATTGATCCGAAATTTATTTATACAAATTCCAAGAACACCCAGATACATACAGACGTCTGGCCCCATTTAAAAAAGCTCTTCGAGGATGCACGAGAAGATGGTGTGGAATTGCTATCGGCTTCTGCCTTCCGCTCGTTCGATACGCAGTCGTCTTTGAAGAGTAGTTACGTCTTTACCTATGGCACCGGGGCCAATACTTTTTCGGCTGACCAGGGCTACTCGGAGCATCAGCTGGGCACCTCGCTTGATTTCACCACACCAGCTTCTGGCACAGCTCTTCTTCAAGCTAATGACCCGGGCTATAAGTGGCTCTTGGAGAACGCTCATGATTACGGATTCATCCTCTCGTATCCGGCCGGCAATTCGTACTATAAGTTCGAGCCCTGGCACTGGCGCTTCGTCGGTCGAGATTTGGCCACAGATCTACACGATGCTGGTAAGAATTTCTATGACCTCGACCAGCGGGAGATAGATACTTATCTTATTAAGCTTTTTGATTGATATAATTAAAATATGAAAATAAATATCAAGGGTACAGGGATGGAGTTGACCCCAGCCATCACGAATTATGTAGAGAAGAAAGTATCGGCCATTGAGAAATATATAGACGCGAGTCCTGATACAGTAGCCCAGGTGGAAGTGGGGAAGAGTACTCAGCACCATAAGTCGGGAGAAATCTTCCGTGCGGAAGTACACATTACTGGCGGAGGTCTCGATCTATATGCCGTCTCCGAACAAGCTGATCTCTATGCCGCCATTGACCTTGTTAAAGATGAGATAATCAAAGGAGCTCTCCATACCAAGGGTAGGCGCCAAGCTCTCACTCGCCGTGGCGCGCAGATGGTTAAGAATGCGATGAAGGGTATCAGCGACTCCACCACCCGAGGCTTCTCCTGGGGCATGGAGCGTTTCAAATTCAAGGGCTTCAAAGGCTTTAAGAAAAGGGGTTAGACAGGTGCTAGGGACTAGGTTCTAGGGGCTAGCTTTAAATACGTAGATTTTGAGCCATATTTTTTATATTTAGAAAAGAAAATCGGGATTCTATTGACAGAACTAGATAAGTATGATAATCTATAAATAGACAGAATAGCGTCAAAAGACACGCGCTGAGCGCGATGACGTCCGCTGGAGCAACTTAATGCCCCCGGACAACACACACTTTTTCTCGCTCGAAAGAGTGGGGAGGAAAAAATGAAAAAAGAAGACGTGGTGGCGACAGCGTCGGTGCCGGGGTCGGAGAACGGCCCGCTCGGGGCATGGCCTCGAGCCCGATTGGATCAGTCTCCCGAGGCGGGAAACTTGGTCCAGATCAACGGCAACTGGTACGTGGCCGTAGCGGGTGTCCGCCGTGAGGGAGCGAAAGGAAACTACGGCGGGCTGTACGCACGCTGGGTGCAAGTCCCGGCAAACGAGTGCGAGGGCTGGTAGCCATCGCACTTATACGCAGTGTGGACGAACATCGACGACCTGGGTCAGCATTGCGCTGGCTCGGGTCGTTTTTTTTTATCTACCCCTCTACATTATAAGCCGA
Organism: bacterium; assembly: GCA_030674415.1. Classification (GTDB taxonomy): domain Bacteria; phylum Patescibacteriota; class Minisyncoccia; order Phycocordibacterales; family Zambryskibacteraceae; genus UBA5004. The sequence goes on from JAUSGP010000008.1 coordinate 13,756, forward strand.
CGGTCGTGCCATTATAATGTATCGTGTATTTAATTATTAAGCGTTACCGTGGAGGAAACTCTGCCAATCCATTTCTTTTTTCCCAGCAGGGATGATTCTGGTCGGTGTAAATCTTCCTGCTTCTACTTTCGCGTCTTTAATGATTATTCTTATCTTCTCGCCGGTTTTTTTCTCAAAAAATAGATACGCTCCCGGCCAAGTACTGTAAGCGAGGACTTTTCTTAAATTAGTTTCGGCGTCGTCTGCTAAATTTAACAAGCCATCTTCTTTCTTAATAAACTTAATGTAAGTAGCCTCGTTCTCATCCTGCAAGACCGGTTCCGGCATGTCGGCAAGAATGCTTACCAATAGTTTGCCTCCTGCTCTGCCGAGCTTCTCTTCCACTACCTTGTAATGATCCGGCCATGGGGTAATAGAAACTTTTTCTTGCGCGAGTATTGGCCCATGGTCCATCTTCTCATCCATCTTGATAATCGTTACACCCGGTTCTCCTTGACCGAGAATGGTGCCTTGGATGGGGGCCGGACCACGTAGCTCTGGCAAGAGAGATGGATGTACGTTGAGCGAGCCGTGTTTCGGGGATTCGATAAGTTCTTTAGACAAGATCTTGCCGAATGAAGCGACGATGAAGAGGTCTGCCTCTGGTATTTCTGGCAATGGTTCCTTTGCGGAAGTAACGTTTTTTATTGGAACGTGCCCCGCACGTTCCAATTCTTCCAGAACAAATTTGGAAAACCGCGAGCTACCGAAGAAAACAAATTTAATATCCTTATTCATTATTCCTTATTCCGTTCCGGGGGCATATCTTTGACATCCTCTGCCTTATCTGTGAAGAGAATTCCGTTTAAGTGGTCGATCTCATGTTGGAAAATTTGAGCCAAGAGCCCTGAAGCTCCGACGGTCAGTTTCTCACCCTCTTCATTATACGTAGTGATGGTCACTTTCTCGTGGCGGGATACCTTTCCGTAAAGCCAGCGCACCGACAGACACCCCTCTTCCATCTTTTTCTTTTTCTTAGAAGTCTTCATTATTTCTGGGTTAATGAAGACGAGGTCGTTTAATTCCTCGTTAGCATCGACCCCTTTATATTTCTTGGCTAGGCGCAAGGCCTCACCACTGACCATAAAAATTCGGAGACTACTTCCAACTTGCGGCGCCGCGATTGCCACCCCGTCTTCCTCGGCATGGAGCCCTTTTTTCATGATGCTCAAAAGATCACCGATCTTTTTCGATCCTATATCTTTAAGGTCTACTGTTTTGGCTATCTCACGCAAAACAGCCGCATCCCGATTTAGGATCAGCTTTGCCTTTTTCTTATTGGTTGTTGGTTGTGGGTCGTTGGTCATTATTTAATTTAGAAAGTATCCTCACAGGATACTTTCTGGGTCCACTTTAATACTAAACTCCCGTCCAAGCAAAGAGAGTTTACTGGAGAGTTCTTCGTCCGGCCAATTCTCCCGTGGGATTCTCAAGATCAAAGAATCCTTAAGAACATCTGGTTGCCACTTCAAGAAACGCTCTTTGATATTCCTTATTCCTAATTCTTTATTCATTATTCCTGTAACTTTAATAAATATCGAGAAAGGAGGATAGAGTAGTTCTTGACGTTCGGCCATCTCACTTTGGTAGAAGTCGATGATGTTGCCCTGCGAGGCCCACGCCAAGATCTGCTTACCGATGTTTCTGGTCTGGACGATTACTTCGTGTTGCGTCATTTCACGCAGACGGCTGACTAGATAGAAGATGCGTTCACTGATTCCAAAGTCCGGGATCGAAAAAAGAGAATCAACGGAAACAAGAGCTGAGTAAGGAACTTTTTCTAGATGAAAGAATGCTAGCTCGGTACCCACCAATATCTGTCCTTCCTCCACAAATTTTTTGACAATAACACGAGCCTTCGCATCAGTCGGTGCATGATCCTTATCGAGAATGGCGACGGAAGCCTCTGGAAATAATTCGCGTGCCTCGGCTGCAATCTTCTCCGTACCGATGCCGAGGGCAGTCAGTTTCCAACTGCCACAGTAGCCGCAGAGGGTGGTGCTATCGCGATGTGAGCCACACGCATGACAGAGATAGGTAGTACTCGAACCAGTTTTTCCATGAAGCACTACGGGCGCGCCACAGTTGAGGCATGGCAGAATGAAGCCACAGTCTCCGCAGACAGTGGTGGGGGCTAAACCCTTGCGTGCGCCGAAGAGAAAGATTTTTTGTTTTTCTTGAAGTGCTCTGGCTATCAATGCTTTAAGTTCAGGAGTGAAAATTTCAAATTTACCCTTCTCTTTCAGCTGGCTTTTGGCATCGACGAGAGTGGCTGGTGCAGCGGACAACCTCCAGCGTATGAGTGAGAGTTCGCTGTAGGTCACCGAAGAATCAGATAACATCTGATTCTTCTCTTTCCACAAAGTTTCGAGCGAGAGGACAGAGTCACCGAGTACTAATTGCCGACCCGTTTTCCTGGTGAGGATTTCCAAAAAAGTTTTGAGATGAATGTATGGTCGAGTGAGGGTGCGGTAAGCGCGCGAGTTCTCTCTCTCGACGATGATGGTTTCTAGGTCTTGGCGGTGGAACGAGACTCCGGCCGGGGTGGTAATGAAAAGCACGGGGTGCTTTTCACTTATCGCTCGTGTCCAGGTTTTTTTAGCCAGAACCTTTTTCTCTTGAAGGGAAAAGAGATAGACGAATTCGGCGATACCATGGGAGAGCTCTCCTCTGGCACGTACGGCATCTAGGTGTGTCGGCACCACAAACATGACCGAAGTTTTACGGGCAAAGCATTGCCGGACCAGCGCCCGGTACTGGCCGAAGCGTTCTTCTGTTTCCACCTGGAGAAGGAATGTTTCTTTGTGGTGGACGCCAGGCTTCCTTCTGTGGAAGCCTGGCGTCCACAGTTCTGGCTCCTCCAGAAGCATCTTGGGCAACAGAAGTAAGAGAAGAGCGGAAGGAGTGGTGGCATAGTACGTTGCTGTTTCCTGGACGGCCGAGAGGAACGCTGATGAGAGTCCACCAGCAAAAATATCTTTGCGCGCAATTTTCTTAAGTGCATAGCTAGCTCGGCGAATGTCGGACTTGGCACTTACGGCGCTTTTGGTATTAAGCACCACTGCTGTGGTCAAAGAGTTTCTTAAAGGCACTTTGACCAAGGTGCCCGGCAGTATTTTAATAGAAGAGAAGTAGGATAGAAGGCCTTGAGTACCACCCTTGCTTATCGGCATAACTTCCACCAGATACGTCTTGGATAGTGCTTTTCCTTTCGGCATTCCGTTATAGTATCATGGCGTTAGCGACTAGCTGCTAGGGGCTAGGTGCTAGCGAATTCAAATTCAGCTAGTCCCTAGAACCTAGTCCCTAGAACCTAATTCTCATGGCTAGAAAACTCGGCATCGATCTCGGTACAACCAATATTCTGGTCTTCGTTCCCGGCAAGGGAATAGTTTTGAACGAACCTTCGGTAGTGGCTGTTTCCAGCGATAACAAGATCCTAGCCATAGGTGCGGAGGCCAAGACCATGATCGGCAGAACCCCGGGAGATATCATTGCTTACCGACCGATGCGCGACGGTGTTATCGCGGATTATCGCGTGACGGAAGCGATGCTTCGCTACTATATAGACAAGACTTTGGGCAAGTGGAATATCTTTAAGCCCGACGTTTTGATCTCGGTGCCGGCTGGCGTTACTTCGACCGAACGCCGCGCGGTCATCGAAGCGGCCATGAAAGCGGGCGCGAGAAATGCTTATGTAGTTAAGGAGCCGATCCTTGCCGCTATCGGTGCGGGCATCCCCATTCAGGAAGCGGTCGGACACATGATCGTTGACATCGGCGGGGGTACGACTGACGTAGCCGTGATCTCTCTCGGTGGTATCGTCGCTTCCACTTCGGTCAAGGTGGCTGGCAACAAGTTGGATGCCGCCATCGCTGACTATGTTAAAAAGACTTACAACCTCGTCATCGGCGACAAGATGGCCGAGGACATCAAGATTCAGGTTGGTTCCGCTACACACCTCGACGAGGAACTTTCTATGAATGTTAAGGGTCGCGACTTCGTCTTGGGCTTGCCGCGCACCATCGAGATCAAGAGTAATGAAGTGGTTAAGGCCATTTCCAAAGAACTGCGCGAGATGGTCAAGGCGGTCAAAGAGGTTTTACAAGAGACTCCACCAGAACTTTCTTCCGACATTATCGATAGGGGCATCATCATGACCGGTGGTTCCTCCCAGCTCCGCAATTTCCCAGAGCTCATGTTCCGCCGTACCGGTGTTAAAGCGGTACTCGCCAAGGACGCCTACTTCTGTGTAGCCAAGGGCACCGGCGTCGCCCTCGAACATCTCGATACTTATAAAAAGAGCATTATTGCGAAGAGGTAGGTTGATATTGACATAATATAGCAGTGTTGTAATGTGTACGCGGGTTAACTGTTCGCCCATTCGATTGGAGAAACGCCAATGCTTGAAACGATTGCGATCATTCTGATCGTCCTGTGGCTCCTGGGGATGGTCAGCGGCTACACGCTCGGGAACTTCATCTGGGTCCTGTTCGTCATCGCAATTGTGCTGTTCCTGGTGCGGATGGTGAGCGGGCGCCGCGTTGGGTAATCTGACGTCGTCGCGATAGCGCATCCGGTTTTGCTGGAGGGCGGGGACTTTGGTCCTCGTCCTTTCTTTTTAACATGCTAATGTGGTCTTGATGGCTCCGATTAAATTTTCTATAGAAAAAGAAATTCCCGAAAAGCTCGGTAGAGCTGGAATTTTGGAAACGCCGCATGGAGTGATCCACACCCCAGCTTTTGTTTCTGTGGGGACGAAAGCTACGGTCAAAGCGCTCACCCCGGAGCAGATTAAAGAGACCGGAGCGGAAGTGGTATTAGCGAACACTTACCATCTCTATCTTGAACCGGGAGATGAGAGGGTGAAAAAATTTGGAGGCTTACAGAAATTCATGAATTGGTCTGGGCCGACTATGACAGACTCCGGTGGATTCCAAGTTTTCTCTCTCGGCGCTGCGTATGGCAAAGAGTTGAGCAAAGTAGTTTCCATCACAGATCCATCAGCACTTATTTCAGAGCGCTCTCTAGATAGCGAAACGCCTCGACTTGCAAAGATAGGGGCGGACGGTGTCTCATTCCGCTCTCACATCGACGGCTCGCTCCATTACATTACTCCGGAGAAGAGTATCGAGATTCAGCACAACTTGGGCGCGGACATCATCTTCGCCTTCGACGAATGCACTTCACCGACAGAAGATTACAGATATCAGGAAGAAGCTTTAGAGAGAACCCATCGCTGGGCCAAACGCTCTCTCGAGCATCACCAAAAGCTGTCAGCTAACAGCTTTCAGCTGCAAGCTTTATTCGGGATAGTGCAGGGTGGTAGAGAGGAAAGCTTGCGCAAACGTTCGGCGGAATTTATCGGTTCACTCGACTTTGACGGCTTCGGTATCGGCGGCTCGTTTGCCAAAGAAGATATGGAAACGGCAGTTAAATGGGTCAATGAAATATTGCCAAAGGGAAAGCCCAGGCATTTGCTCGGCATAGGAGAGCCTGAAGATTTATTTATGGGTGTAGAAAACGGAGTAGATCTTTTTGACTGTGTGGCGCCAACCAGGAATGGCAGAGGAGGCACTCTTTATACTTCAAGAGGGAAGATTAATGTGAGGAACGCGGAATATAGAGAGGATACTGGGCCGCTCGATCCAGAATGCGGATGCTCTGTCTGTTCACCCCGCCATGGCGGGGCAAATTATTCACGCGCTTATCTCTGTCATCTTTACCGTGCGCACGAAATGCTCGGCGGCACTCTTGGATCAATACACAATCTTTATTTCATCATTAATCTGGTGAAGAAAATGCGCCAAGCTATTTTGAACGGTAATTTCGAAGAATTTAAAAAAGAATTTCTGGAAAAATATAGAAATTAAGGCCATTTGATATTTTCTGAGTAAGATCTAAGATGGTATCAGATTTGCTCCGACAACACAGGGAAGGAGGTTCTCGTGGCCGAGTGTAATGGTCGAGCGGTTATTTCTATCAACGAATGCGCCTACGTTGCCGGTGTCAGTCGCCGGACCGTCTACAACTGGATAAATGAGGGCAAGATCCAGTTCGTCTTAACTCCGAGTGGCACACGTCGGATATTCCTGGATTCAATCTGGCATGATCGCGAGGATGAGGCGAAGCCCTCTCCCATCAGCCATTCGCTTGGCGCAGAGGCGGGACGATGATTAACTTCTGGTTGCTTCCGAGAAACAAGGCGGCGCGCACTTCGGTGCCGCCGCCTTTCTAGTTCGTACGTCTTAGAGATGTGTTGTATATTAATGCTCTCATGGGAATTTTTAAAATTAACAATGAATTCAAGCCAGCAGGAGATCAACCGAAGGCTATTAAGGAGCTGATAAAAGGAATTGAGCAAGGTCTGAGACATCAGACCTTGCTCGGTGTGACTGGCTCCGGCAAGACCTTTACTGCCGCCAATGTCATAGAGCAGATAGGCAAGCCGACTCTTGTTATAGCGCACAACAAGACTTTGGCCGCCCAGCTGGCGCAGGAGTACCGGGAATTTTTCCCGGACAACGCTGTGCATTATTTTGTCTCCTACTACGACTATTATCAGCCGGAGGCTTATATGCCAGTAACGGACACTTATATAGAGAAGGAAGCAATGATAAATGAAGAAATAGAGCGTCTTCGCCATGCTTCCACCCAAGCTCTGCTTACCCGTAAGGATGTCATCATCGTAGCGTCCGTTTCTTGCATATACGGTTTAGGTGATCCGACAGAGTATGAAAAGGTAAATTTGAAAATTAAAGTTGGAGAATCAGTTTCGCGCACTGATTTCATCAGAAATCTTATAGACATTCATTATTCACGCACCAATGCTGATGTAAAGCCTGGCACATTTCGCGCATTAGGAAACGCGATAGAAATTATGCCGATCTCGGAAAGATTAATTTATCGAATCGAGCTTGAGGCTGGCAAGATCAAGGTCATTAAGCGCATTGACGCTGTTTCTCGCTCGATAATTAACGAAGCAGATACCTTCTTCCTTTTCCCAGCCAAGCACTTCATCACCGATAGTGATGCCGCCAAGCGCGCATTGGAGAGTATAAAATCTGAACTTAAGGACAGACTGGAAGAATTAAAGAAAGAGGGAAAAAACCTTGAAGCCGAGCGCCTCAAGCGCAGGACTACTTATGATCTCGCTATGATACGCGAGGTTGGCTATACCAATGGCATTGAGAATTATTCGAGGCACTTCACTAGGAAAAAAGCGGGCGAAGCGCCATTTACGCTTCTTGATTATTTCCCCAAAAAGTCAGATGGTACTGCGGATTTCCTAACTATCATCGACGAGTCGCACGTCACGGTGCCGCAAATTGGTGGCATGTATGCCGGCGACAAGAGTCGCAAGGATACTCTGGTTGAGCACGGCTTCCGCCTGCCTTCCGCGCGAGACAATCGACCACTTAAGTTCGCAGAGTTTGAGAAGCGAGTGGGCCAAGTCATCTTTACCAGTGCCACTCCCGCCAAGTATGAGAAAGAAGTAAGCCGGAAGGTGGTCGAGCAGGTCATCCGTCCGACAGGGCTGGTAGATCCAGAAGTTTTGGTGCGCCCGATTCAGTCGAAAGGGAAATATCAGGGTCAAATATTTGATTTCATCGCCGAAGCTGAGAAGGCTATTGAGAAAGGTGGGAGGGTTATAGCAACCACGCTTACCAAGAAGATGGCAGAAGACCTAAGCGAGTATTTGAAAGAAAAGAAAATCAAAGCAGAGTATCTTCATAGTGATATAAAAACTATTGACCGTATTGAGATTCTCACCAATCTTCGCCGTGGAACATTTGATTGCATTGTCGGAGTCAATCTTTTGCGAGAAGGTCTCGACCTACCGGAAGTGACGCTTATCGGTATTCTCGATGCGGACAAAGAAGGTTTTCTGCGAAGCGACACCGCTCTCATCCAGATCATCGGCCGGGCGGCGAGGAATGTTTTGGGTCGCGTCATCCTCTATGCTGACACCATGACGGGCTCGATGAAGAGAGCTATAGATGAGACCTCTCGTCGCCGCACCATTCAAACTGCTTATAACAAGAAGCACGGTATCACCCCCAAAACTATTATTAAGAAGATAAGGGATATTACCGACACCCTAGAGCGCGAGCATCATCAGGCAGTCAATCTTCTTTTGGAAACAGATGAAGTGCTTTTTAAGCAAGCTCCAAAAAAACTCATCAAAGCCAAGATGGCTGAAATGGAAGAAGCGGTCAAGAACTTAGACTTCGAAACAGCAGCTATCATTCGCGATGAAATCAGGGCGCTTGAGAAGAGGTTGTAATGTGATAGTATATTTCGGTTGTTTATACACCTATGGGCTTGCCCACAGGCAAATTTTGTTATGACCCATTCGACGGACTCAGGGTCATGGTGAGCGAAGTCGAACCATGAAAAAAGAATCAAAAAAAGAGGATTTGATAATCGTCAGAGGCGCTCGTACGCATAACCTTAAGAATATTACGGTCGAGATGCCACGTAATAGAATGATTGCTATTACGGGCCTCTCTGGTTCCGGTAAATCTTCACTCGCCTTTGACACTATTTTCGCTGAGGGGCAGAGGCGTTATATCGAATCTCTTTCTTCTTACGCGCGACAGTTCCTGCGCCAGATGCAGAAGCCAGACGTCGATGAAATCGTTGGTCTCTCTCCAGCCATTTCCATTGATCAGAAAAGTCGCTCCAACAACCCGCGCTCAACAGTTGCGACCATTACCGAGATCTACGATTATCTAAGAATTCTTTACGCTCGCATCGGTCGTCCACATTGTTTGATTTGCGGTACTGAAATTAAAAAACTAAGCAACGAAGAAATAAAGAATTTTATACTAGAGAAAATGTCAAAGACGGTCTTTGACATTTATTCGCCGATTGTCAGAGGCAGGAAGGGCGAGTATTACCAGCTTCTTTACGATCTCTTGGGTAAAGGCTACTCGGAGGTTTTAGTAGATGGCAAGAGACACTCTTTGCGCGAGAGAATTGTTCTGACCAAGACCAAGAAGCACGAAATATCAGTCTTGGTAGATTCGATAAATTTGAAGGAAGAGTCAGCTGACCAGAGATTAAATGAAGCAATAGAGAGAGCCTTGCAAGAATCTGACGGCCTACTTCTCTTGAAAACTAAGGATGAAGAGCATTTAATGTCTGCTAAATGGGCTTGTCCTAAAGACGGATTTTCGTTTCCAGAAATTGAGCCGCGCCTCTTCTCCTTTAACTCTCCATACGGAGCCTGTCAGACCTGTAATGGCTTAGGTACCAAATATTTATTTGGAAGTGAACCCTGCGAAGCCTGTTTGGGTAAAAGGTTACGACCAGAAGCATTGCACGTACTTATTGGTGGTAAAAATATTGTTGACCTTACAAAAATATCTATTAAAGATGCTGATGAATTCTTCAAGAAATTGAAATTAACGTTTCGCGAGAAAAATATTTCCAAGGTAGTAACCAAAGAGATCGAAGCGCGCCTATCATTCATGCTTGATGTCGGTATTGAATATCTTTCGCTCGACCGGCGCGCTCATACTCTCTCGGGCGGGGAAGCTCAGCGCATAAGACTGGCCAGCCAACTCGGTTCTGGTTTGGTTGGCGCACTTTACGTATTAGATGAGCCGACTATCGGTCTTCATTCTCGCGACAATGAGCGGCTCATCAAGACTCTTTTGAATCTGCGCGACTTGGGCAACACTATTATCGTAGTGGAGCATGACGAAGAAACTATTTACTCCTCTGATTATTTGATTGATATTGGTCCGGGTGCCGGAGTGCATGGTGGAGAAGTGGTCGTAGCGGGTGATATGGAAGAGCTCTTAACCGCGCCGAAGAATAAGAGTAATTCTCTGACCCTTGCTTATCTGCGCGGGGAGAAAAAGATTGAATTACCGGACAGAAGGCGAGAATCAGAAAAGGGGATGATAAAAATCCGCGCCGGCAAAATATTTAACATCAAGCATTTAAATGTCGATATCCCGCTTGCAAGATTGATAGCTGTCACGGGAGTTTCGGGTTCCGGCAAATCCTCTTTCGTCTACGAGATAGTGCACAAGAATTTGCAGGCGCGGCTCGATCGCCGCTTTAGAAACGCCAACACGTATAATTGCCAGAGTTTTGCCGGTTCGGAATATCTCGGCCGCACAATTTTGATCGACCAGTCTCCGATTGGACGCACTCCACGTAGTAACCCCGCTACTTACACAGGAGCTTTCACCTTCATCCGCGAATTGTTTGCCGAAAGTGCGGAAGCGCGAGCCAGAGGCTGGAAGCCAAATAGATTCTCATTCAACGTCAAGGGCGGCCGCTGTGAGACTTGCCAGGGTAACGGCATGATCGAGGTGGAAATGCATTTCTTGCCCACGGTCTATGTGCCTTGCGACGTCTGCGGCGGGAAAAGATTTATGAAAGAAACTCTTGAGGTTAAATACAAACACAAAAATATTCATCAAATTCTCGAGATGACTATCGAGGAGGCAATAGTGTTCTTCGAAGATATTCCAGCTATTTATGACAGGCTAAAGAGTATGAATGATGTCGGCCTCGGCTACCTGGCGCTCGGCCAGTCCGCTACTACTCTCTCCGGTGGAGAAGCACAGAGAGTCAAAATTGCTTCAGAGCTTTACAGACCGCATGTGGAGAAAACAATTTACCTTCTCGATGAGCCAACTATCGGTCTTCACTATGAAGATGTTAAAAAGCTTATCGAAATTCTTCAGAAGCTGGTAGACAAAGGTAATACTGTGATGGTTATCGAACACAACTTGGATTTCATCAAGTCTTGTGACTACGTCCTCGACATCGGTCCCGAAGGCGGCGACGGCGGTGGAGACTTGGTCGCCAAAGGCACGCCCGAAGAAGTAGCGAATACTGATACGCATACTGGGAAGTATTTGAGGAAGGCGCTGAGGAAGAAATAGTATAAAAAGAATCGCGCCGACTATGTGTCGGCGCGTTTCGGGTGCAAGATTCGATGTATCACGATGAAGGTGTAGAGAATTATGAGGGACACGAGTCCCCACATAAAAGCGAGTCCCTTCATCGCTCTCGTGTCAGTAGCTATGACTACAAGGATTGTAGCCACGATGATCGTGACTATGAGCCATCGCTCAGTCTTTCTGGTCATGGTAAACCTCCGACTTATATGTCATCATTTTCCGTATGAAAAGTCAAGACCTTAAACAATTTAATCTTCCTGATGGGCCGGGGGTTTATTATTTCATTCGATCAACCTCACCCGGCCTTCGGCCACCCTCTCCTGGCTCCAGGAGAGGGGTTGGGGGTGAGGTGCTATATATCGGCAAAGCTACTTCGCTTAAGGATAGAGTTAAAAGCTATATGTCAAAGACCGTCTTTGACACAAGAGGGCCGCGTATTGTAAAGATGCTTGAAGAGGCAAATATAATTACATTTACCCAGACTGACTCCGTACTTGAAGCATTGATACTGGAAGCGAATCAAATCAAAAAGCACCAACCTTCTGCAAATTCTCGTGATAAAGATGATAAAAGTTATAACTACGTACTCATAACAAAAGAGGATTTTCCTAAAATTTTGATTGAACGAGGACGCAATCTTGAATCCAAGCTAGAAGCTAGAAGCTTGAAGCTAAAAGCTGTCTTTGGCCCATTTCCCCATGCAGGAGAACTTAGGGAAGCCTTGAAAATTATTCGCAAGATTTTTCCCTATCGTGATGCTAAGTGTAAGCTAACCGGGCGGCCATGCTTCAATGCGCAAATTGGTCTATGTCCCGGACCGTGTGCCGGATGGATAAGTAAGACCGAGTATCGCAAACAGATCAGAAACATCAAATTATTTTTCGAAGGGAAGAAAGACACACTCATCAAATCTCTGGAGAAAGAGATGAAGAGGCTCGCTAAGGAATACAAGTTCGAAGAAGCCGACAAAGTAAAGCGTCAACTTTTTGCCCTCGACCATATACAAGACATCGCACTTATTAAGCATGACCTAGAAGCTAGAAGCCAGAAGCTAGAAGCTGTTTTCCGTATCGAAGCCTATGACATTGCGCATATCTCTGGAACCAATGTCGTGGGGGTGATGACAGTCGTGGAGGATGGGGAAGTAAATAAAAGTCAGTATAGGAAGTTCAAGATAAGAGCGGACAAGAATGATGATGTTAAGAATCTTAGAGAAGTTTTAACTCGAAGATTAAATCACCCGGAGTGGCCGATGCCGCAACTTATCGTAGTAGATGGAGGTCAGGCGCAGCTTAATACAGCACAAGAGATTACCAAGATTCCGGTGGTAGCAGTTACTAAAGACGCGCGACATAAGGCCAAAAAGATTATTCCTAAATCCAGAATCTTAAATCCTGAATCTAAGCGAGCAGTATTGCTCGCCAACTTCGAAGCACACCGCTTTGCTGTGAACTTCCATCGGAAGCTACGTAATAAAGGTTTTCGTATTTAAATTCGAAGCACGAAGCACGAAATTCGAAACAATATCTAAATTTGAATATCAAATGCTCTAAACCGTTTTGGATTTAGGATTTCGTTCATTTGGATTTGTTTCGGATTTCGATATTAGATATTCGGATTTCTTGATATAATAATGGTATGTTCCCATCTTCTTCCAAGATCAGGGTGGCGGTGCTTCGTGGCGGACCGTCTCACACTTATGATGATTCGATGAAAACGGGCGCTTATGTCTTGTCACTTTTACGCGAGCTGCCAGAAGTGTACGAGCCTCTCGACATCTTCATCTCCCGCGCTGGCGAGTGGCACCTCGGTGGACTCTCTCACGACGCTCACAAGGCTCTTTCCCACGCAGATGTGGTTTGGAACGCTCTGCATGGGCCGTATGGCGAAGACGGGCAAGTACAGAGATTGCTCGAGAGTTTGCAAATACCCTTCACTGGATCCGGTACTATGGCTTCTGCCATGGCGACCAATAAGACACTTTCTAAAGAGCTTTACCGTCGGCATGGGCTTCTCACCCCGGCCTACTCGCTGGTCGATGAAGACAGCTGGAACGACGATCAGCTGATTAGTATCTTCCGCACCCACCTTCACCCAGTCATCGTCAAGCCGGCTAACGGCTCGGGAGGTCTCGGAGTACGGCTTGCGCACACCTTCCAGGAACTCAAGGATGCGATATCTTCTACCTTCAGCCATTCGAAAAAGGTTTTGGTCGAAGAATTGATCAAAGGTATCGAGGTTACCTGTGTTGTGATCGAGAAGGTAAAGGGGGAAGAACTCTATGTTCCGCTCCCGACCGGTAGTGCGACTCCCGCTCAGAACAAAGAGATTGAAGAGATAGCGAAGAAGGCCCACGACATTCTCGGTCTGCGTCATTACTCTGGCTCCGACTTCATCATCTCGCCCGGTGGCAAGATTTACATATTAGAAACAAACTCCCTACCAGTTTTCCATGAAGAATCACTCATGCATCGCTCGCTTGTAGAAACAGGTTGGAAGCATCGAGATTTCGCCGACCATTGCGTCAAGCTCGCGCTGGGGCAGGTTTATTAAATTTGGTGGACGGCTACGGGAACAATGTAAAACCTTTTGTCTAGGAATTATCAATAATCCGATTCTCCTTCTCGAATTGGAATTGGCGGATGTTTTATAAAATGAAAGAGCCAGCGGAGAAGTCGCGTTTCCGCTGACTCTTTCCACTGGCCCGTTTATTCGATTCCTACTTGTCCTGGTTCAGCGCACGATGGAGTGTGCCGAGAACCTCGACAGACTTTTGCTCGATCCACGTCGGCAGGTCTTTCATCTGACGAGGCATCTTGTGAAGTGTGGAGTGGTAGCCGCTGATTTCGAGAATGTACCTCACATCACCAGCCCGCGCGTAGAAACGCTTGAGTGCGTCCTCGACGCTTTCAGCCTTCACGCGGATATTCAGTCCACCCACCATCTGCACGAACGGAAAACGCTTCGTGAACTCCCAGTTCACCACAGTTTCTGGGAATTCACCGACGCCGCCGATTTCAACTCCCTCGTTGTCGAGAAGAAGGAGACGAGACCTCGGAATACCGTTTGCGTCGTGGTAGACCGCGCCTCTGTCGGGGTAGAGACTGAGGGTATCCAGGTCAATCATCTTGACTTGGAATTCCTCAACCCGACTGGGAATGAGTCCAGGCAACCATTCTATTTCTGCTGCCAGGATCTTGCGTGTTACTTCGTTAAGCTTCATCTCTAGCTCCTTGCGGCATCCCACCGCTTTTCAGCCCCGGCATCCCACCAAAGGCCTAGGAATAGAACCCCGCACCATGCGCTGTTCTAAAATTAAGCATAGCACAGGTAGCTTGACAAGTCAAGTATTAAATTGGCCCATATCAGACCAGAGTGGTACATATTGGTACAGGTTTTGTGGTCAGGAATAATTTCTTCGATGTATTGCTTCGCAATTCTGATCTACTGGATCACAAATAAATTTCCTGACGGAAATTTTTCGCGACCCCCACTCGCAATTTTTGCCTTTCGCTTCGCTCAAACAAAAATATAGCTGCGTGCTCCACAAAAGCACAAAGTCCCGCGCAGGCGGGACATTTGTGTCTTTTGTGGGCCCATACTACCAAATCCGAACCTATTTCCAAAACAACCATTAACTCGCACGCCCTGCGGGCGTGCTCGTGCGCCTCGCTCCCATCGCTTTCATTCTTTTTAGAGTTGGCGGGGGTGAGACTTTTTTGAGAGGTATGAGCGATGGGGCTCGGCTAAGAAGGCAAGATGCATTGTGCTCAGTCTGTAGTTTAGTAGTCGTCTGGGACTAAGTGGGTGCACCACTCGGTATCCACCTCGGGCTGTTTCCGCTATGGCTACGAGCGCCTAGATGCCTAAGTGCGGGTAGACAAGCTTGCGGCTCAAATACCGGGTAAATGAGCCGCAAGCCCTACCCGCTACTCTTTGGGG
>JAUSGP010000013.1 GCA_030674415.1 bacterium
CCTTATGTGAATTTATCTGCATGCATTTTATCCTAGCACCTAGCAGCTAGAACCTATCACCTAATTTAGAGGCAATTCCATGTAGAAAGTGGCTCCCTTACCAGCTCCCGGGGATTCGGCCCAGACACGGCCTTTGTGGGCTTCTGCCACACCCTTAACGAAGGCTAGGCCGAAACCGGTGGAATTGATATTGATCTTCTGAGAGTCCTTGTCTCTGCCACCCTTGGTAAAGAGTTTAGGTTTGAGCTCTTCTGAGATGCCGACGCCAGTGTCTTTGACCGTAAAGAGGATTTTATCAGCTTGCCGCTCCAGATTAACTTTGAGTCCACCGGTTGGTGTATATTTGATGGAGTTATCTATAAGATTACGCGCAGCCTGGCCAAGCTGGCCTTTGTCTCCTTTCATATTGTAATCTCCTTCTTTAATAGCAAGATCAAACGACAAGCCCTTTTGCGTAGCGTTCTCTTTCTGCCCCACAGCTACTTTCTCCACCACTTCTTTAAGGTCCAAAGATTCCATATTGTATGTGAATGTGCCCCGTTCGATATTGGAAGCAGTAAGGAAATCCTGCACGAAATTCACCCCTTCAGTTACTGAGTCATAACCCTCTTTGACCAAAGGTTTAGCAGTCTCACTCACTGGGCCGTAATCAGGATCGTTAATAAGCGCGTCTAACACATAGCGCGCCTTGGTCATATAGCCCTTGATCTGGTGATTAATGATATGCAGGAGATCAGCTTGACCCTCGTTAGCCACCTGCAACTGCTCTCTCAAGGAGACTTCCCTTTTAACACTCTTAATCAGGTGATAACCCAGGATCGTAAAGAGGAAAAGCGTTATCAGGACAATTATTTGAACATTTTCTATTCTTCTGACAAAGAGAATGGCCAGGGTGAGAACCCAGATTGCCACCACAAGCATTTGGGTGGCGATGAGCTTCACATTGAAAGCCTGATACTTGACGATGAGATACGAGAGCATGGCCATGAATACCGGTATGCCGAACAATCCGTATTGACCCATGACCCAATCAACCAAAAGACTTCCAACTACATTGCCCATAGCGAAAGAGAGAAGGAAGAATACCGCTCCTATCGTGATCAGAGCCACCTTCTTCTTATCAGCGGGGGTGTGGAATTTCACAAACCTTTCCATGCCCAAGACAAGTATCCAGAGGGCAAACACGATCTCTACAGCGTAGCTGTAATAAGGCAGAGGGCCTTCTATGACCTCTCTCCAGCAATTCGTAAGGTCGTATGAAGCGAGATTGAATGAGGTAGAGGCCAGGATGACAGTAGGAAGCAGCATTACGAAGACCAGAAGCTTCTTATTAAAAGACAGATCCTTGCCATCAATGAACGCGTACATGAAGAAGAGGACACCAGCATATATCATCGGCTCTATCATGTTCACTAAGGACCAGAAAAACATGATGAGATCCGGTCTCTCGCTTGCCCATAAGATGAGATCGAAGAACAACCAGGCAGAGAGCAGGATCGTGGTGACGAAGAACCACTTGGTGGCGAGCAGTTTCCTGTTCTTTAGAAACAGGAAGAGGCCGAACAGGAGAGACACCACAAGAGGCAGGAGGTGTGAGTAGTATATGAGATTCCCGAAGACATTATCAGAAAATATGAAAAATCTGGCCGTATCCCACTCGCACATCTGTATATACTCTGTAACTGTACGCTCCATATATTATTCTTCGAGCAAGGCTTCCTGAAAAGCCGTTTCGTCTAATTCGTAAGATATATCCTGAAAAATTATATACCTGCGGTATGTTGATACCACTGAAGCCGCAACGATCAGTAAGAAGATGAGGACTAGCGCCTGGGATTTTTTATCCATAATCTAAATATCGATATCCTTATTATATATCATATAAAAAAAGTCGCTAAGGGGTTTTAATCCTTAGCGACTCGATACCGCGCGATCGCCGCAATGGCGGCGTGCAGGATGAGGTAGAGGACCGGGTAGATAAGCTCCACCCACGTCTCCCACCTCAGCAGGATAGCGACGCCCAGCAAGCCGTACGAGGCTGCCCAGATCGTCCACGCGACAGGATCCTCGCTGTTCGACTTCTTCCAAGTGTCACGCACCATGGGCCAGAACGAGACGAGGATGTCGAACCCGAGAAGGACGTTCGAAATGATCGTCTCTCCCGTGATCGTGTAGTAGGCTACCAGCGAACCATCCAGCGAGATGGCGTAGTAGTCTTCCCGTGAAAGACGGAAAGAAGCCCCTCTCGACCCCACGCGCAGAAGCGTCAGAAACGCTCCGATCGCGCACATGAGCGGCAGAAACTCCTTGACCCAGTCGTTAACGAGAGCGCCGTAGATGAAGAGTTCGACTCCGCCACCTACGCCCCACATGAACCAGCTCGCGGCGTTCGGATCGTGATCTTCTTTCCGTGACATTACCCAGTGGTAACGTGCGTATCCTGCGAGGTGAAAGATCCCCGCGAGAACGCCTAGAGCGGCCGCGAGATAATACATTCAATCCTCCTCTTTTACAAGTATATCACATATAATGTGATTGTCAATAGAGAGACCCAGGATAAAATGGCTTATTTGGGCTATAATTACCCGGATATGCTGATGGTTAAAACCAAGCTAGGTCCGAGCGCCATACACGGCATTGGACTCTTTGCAGACCAGTTCATTCCCAAAGGGACTACTACCTGGAGATTTGTGCCTGGATTTGATCTTAAAATAGAGCCTGATGAGCTCCTGCGCTTATCGGAGCCGGCTCGAAAGTTATTTTGGACATATGCATACGTAGACAAGAAAAATAATCATTACATCCTTTGTTTTGATGATGAAAGATTTATAAACCACTCTGAAAACCCGAACATAATACAGAAACGGGTAGGTCGGGAGGTTGAAGGAAGAGAAGTCGCTGCCAGAGACATTCAGCCCGGAGAAGAGCTGACAGTTAACTACTATGATTTTGATAAGGACGCCGACAGGAAGCTGAAAGGGTTAGGAGTGTACGGAGGATAATATTAGATAAACAAAGCCAGGATCGGGAGTATAAGCCAGATAGTCAGGGCCAGATCTCCGGTAAAGAAAGCCTCTATTTGCGGGGGAAGATCGTACAGAGTACCAAGATTGAGATTCTGATAAAGAATAGTGATGAGTAAACCGGCGGCACCAAGCGAGAGAACGACCAGGCGCAGCATCTTCATCGCCCCTTTGTCATATGACGCGCTGATCACCGGGCTTATCAATAAGTAAACCGGAATAAGCAGGATCGCAAAGATCGCCAAGTGATTCCAAAAAAGCTGATCCGCAGATTCGACTATCGTCAGCTGCTTGATGAAAAAGACATTCGCGTAGAAGAATGATGCGATATAAAGAGAAATGATCAGAGCAACAAGGCGATTCATGTATTTATTATAACCCCTCTTAGTCCTCTTTGATAAATCCTCCGGCTTGATGGGCCCAGAATGAAGCGTAGACTCCTTCTTTATTTTTCAAAAGAGTGCGATGAGTGCCGTCCTCGACGATATTGCCGTCTTTAAAGACCAGTATCCTGTCCATCTCACGCAGGGTCGACAGGCGATGTGCGATAGCAAACACGGTCTTGCCTTCCATCAGAGCTTGGAGAGCTTTCTGCACCGCCACTTCACTTTCACTGTCCAGTGCGCTAGTTGCTTCGTCGAGAATAAGTATCGGAGCATTTTTGAGAAACGCCCGAGCAATAGCTACACGCTGGCGCTGTCCGACAGAAAGTTTGACCCCTCGCTCCCCTACGAGCGAATCGTACTTCTGCGGTAACTGCTCAATGAAGTCATGGGCCTGGGCTTTCTTAGCCACGTCGATCATCTCTTCTTCGGTAGCGTCGAGCTTGCCGTACGTGATGTTCTCACGGATCGTGCGGTGGAAGAGCATCGGCTCCTGCGGCACGATCGAGATATTCTCCCTCAAGCTCTCCTGGGTGACATCGCGGATATCCTGCATATCGATATAGATGTTGCCTCCTGTAAGGTCATGCTGGCGCAACAAGAGCTTCATAATGGTAGTCTTCCCGGCTCCACTGGTCCCTACTATGCCGATCTTCTCTCCACCCTTTACGCGGAATGAGATGCCGTCAAAGACCTTGCGTGGATCTTTATCGTAAGCAAAGACAACGTCGTCGAAAGAAACGGAGCTTTCGTGAATTTGCAATCTCTTGGCATTCTCTCTATCGGTAATACCATGGGGCTGCACTATCTCCTTAAGACCATTCTGCATTTCTGCGTAAGCTTCCGTGATATTAGTGATATTCTGCCCTATGAACGTAAGGCTGTATGAGAAGCCGCGTATAAGCGTGGCGATCATGATGAGCGATCCGACGGAGATGATCGCCTTAGACCACAGGAGAAATGACCACACCAATATCACACCGATGAACAGGTTGATGAGCACCGTATTTACAGTTAACACCCACTCTCTGTAGCTCTGATTTCTCATAACAGACTCTTTCCATATATCGAGAGCCAGATCGATACGAGTGATCTCAAAGAAGCGCCTGGAATACTGTTGAACAGCGGTAATGTTCGTTACGCTATCGATCACCTCACCCCTTACCTTGGCGGCCAATTCGGCAGATTTTGCCGACAGGGATGCCTGATGCCTCGTGATCCAATAATTGAACGGGACGAGCAGTATGAAGAAACACGCGAAGGTTGCTGCCAAACCGGGGCTTGATCTGTAGAAAATAAAAGTAGTGACGACAAAGCTAGCCAGCAAGTTCAGAATGCTCCAGACAAATTGGCTAAGCAGGCGCGGGACATTGCCAGAGACGTTATTGGCTTTCTCGGAGAGCGCCCCTGAAAATCGATTATTGAAATAAGAAAGACTGTGGAGAGATAGGTACTCGAAAAGGGTCTTGACCGCCCTAGTCCTTGAAGCGATGTTGACTCTAATCATAGTAAAACCGCTTGCTCTAAACGCTAGAGAGTAGAGCAAGCTGAGAACCGGGAAGGCCAGGACCCATATAAATACGACTGAGAGAGACGGACCCCTTCCATCCGCATATGCTTGAGCAGAATCTATGAATCCCTTTAAAGCAAAAGCTTGCAATCCTCCCAGAACTTCCGCCAAAACAACAAGTAGGATAGATACAAAGAACCACTTTTTGTATGGCTTCAGCGCAAACCAGATAAAAGCAAAAGGTGTGCTTGGAATCTCTGTTACTCCTCTTTTTTCCACAGTTTATCTATATTAAACCTTTTTGGAGAGTTTCTCTAGCCTATCAATATCCTTCTCAATACTCTTGAGGCCGGTTTCGAAGAATTTGGGATCGGTGGTATCAATGCCGATTGATTTGAAAATGTCTTTCGGACTCATGGATCCGCCCGCCCTTAAAAATTGTTCGATCTTCTTAGAATAGCTCGGATCGGCTTGCCACTTCTCAAACAAGGCTCGACTGACAATCTGCCCATAGGCGTATGAGTAGACATAGAAGAAGCGACGCATATGGGAAAGATAGACAAAGAAATACCCGTCATCTTCTGTAATATCGAAAACCTCACCCATATAACTTTTAAGATGCTTATTCATGAGCTTGGCAATTTCTTCTTTAAGAATCTTTCCTTCTTTTCTAATACGTCCATGAAGCTCAAGTTCGAAATTAAAGAACGCGATCTGCCGGAAAATAGTGGAAACATCACCTGTAAGATTGTTGTGGAGTAGTATCACCTGTTCTTCAGGACTAAGAACTTTTTCTAACTGGCTACTAAGTACTTGTTCAAAGAACGTGCTCGCCACCTCCGCTGTGGAGGTGGTATGGCCTCGATAGTGCGGCAACTGGGACTTGCTCAACTCCGCGTGGAAAGCGTGCCCCATCTCGTGAGCCAGAGTCCCTACCGAGTCAATGCTCTCCGTATGATTGAGTAAGACATAAGTCGGATTTAACCCGCTAGAAGCGCAGTAGGCTCCTCCATGCTTACCCTTCTTGGGATACACATCCAACTGACCGTTATAGAGAAATTCTTGGAAAATCTTGCCGAATTTAGGATCAAATTGGTTGAAAGCATCTTTCACCAGCTTGGCGGAATAATCGAAGCTGAATTTCTTTTTGATCTTCCCTATCGATACCGACCTGTCAGACAACGAGAGCTTTTTCTCTCCTAAAAGCTTGGCGTGAAGCTTGTAGAAACGCTGACTAAGTTTAAAATATTTTGTCACCACCTTTGCCAAATTTTCTACCGTTTCCTCATCATTCTCATAATGAAGTGCGGTTGAACTATAGGGCTTGGCGTATCCGCGCCGCTCGTCCATAATCTTTTTGAAATTGTAGATGGCATTAATCTCACTCTCGGAGAAGTGGCTATTCTCTTTCATAGCCTGATTTATGTCTTGATGCATCTGGCGACGTTCATCTTTCTCTAAAGTCGAGATAAGTCCGATAGCTTCGGGCAAGGGGATCATTTTATTCCCATGTTTGATCTCGATCTTACTTAGTAAATTCTCATTGCCGTCTACCCACATGCTATAGCCAGGTGCCGCGATAAGGCTCACTAATTGCTCCTCTTTCTCCGTCAGGTCATACCTAGCTTGATCAAAAATAACTTTCAAGAGATACGAGTAGTCCTTTAAGTCCCCACTCTTAAGATATGCTTTCTGCTTGGTCACAGCGGTTTTGCCGAGTTCGAGCGGAAAGAAGGCTAGCTTGTTTCCGGCTATCGTATATCTCTCTCTGTACTGTGCGATTTTGGCCTGAGCGTTCTTATCTGACGAATCAATATCTTTCTTAAGGTTGAAATACCACGAAGGTTTGTGCCCGTTGGCCAATTCATCTAACTTAATGTAATCAACCAATGCATTCTTGAGAGCTTTAGAGCTTGAGGTAAAATTCTTGCCTTTGTATTTCTTCTCAAATGCCGAACTTATCTTCTCAACTGCTTGAAGATCCTTCTCGATCCGCGGATCCTTATCGTTTTTATATAGAAGGGTGAGATCCCAGTTTTCTTTGAGTTTTTTCATCACGTTTTAGAGCCCTTGCTTCTTTAACTCCTCTACCGCTCTCTTGGCTTCTTTGGAAAGTTTTTCTGGTATTTGCACTAAAATACGCGCGTATAAATCCCCTCGCTTACCTTGTTCTATTGGTACCCCTTTGCCCTTCACTCGAAGAATCGTGCCATGATTAGTGCCAGCTGGAATCTTAAGCGTAATCTCGCCGTCTAGTGTCATTATAGTTCTCTCCGACCCCAATAAAGCTTCCGTAAGCTTTATTGGCAAGTCCATGATTAGGTTATAGCCTTCTTTGCGTAGATACGGATGTTTCCTGACATGCACTTTTACATATAAATCTCCTGGCACGCCACCTTCAAGCGTCTCACCCATACCCGAGAGACGAACCATCTGACCATCATCAATACCAGCCGGCACGGAGATAGAAACTTCTTTCTGTTTAATAAACTTCGAATTAACAACCACTTTTCTCTCCGCGCCGAAGATCGACTCTTGGAATGAAAACTCAATATCGACTGCTATATCGCGGCCGCGACGCACGCGGCGGCCGCCGAAAATACTCGAGAGAATATCGCCCAGATCGCCAGAATCAAAGCCTTGCGTACCGAAACCAGAAAAATCGAAGCCGAAACTCGACGGATCAAACCCAGCTCCACTACCTTGAAATCCTCCGGCGCCAGACGAGCCGAAATTGTCGTACTGACTACGCTTCTTCTTATCAGAGAGTATCGAGTAAGCTTCGCTTACCTCCTTAAACTTCGCCTCATCTCCGCCGGATTTGTCTGGATGATGAGCATGGGCAAGTTTCCTAAAGGCCTTTTTTACCTCCTCTTCGCTCGCATCTCTGTTTACTCCAAGAATTTTATAATAATCCTTCATAGTTAAGTCCGAATATCTAATATCGAAATCCGAAACAATGTCGAAATATTAAATTTTAATGTTTTAAACTTTTGAATTTTGAACATTTGAATTTGTTTCGAATTTCGTGCTTAGGGTTTCGGATTTTCTTCAGTTGGTTCTTCCTTGACCTCTGCATCTTTCACATCTGGATTCTCTGTCGTTGGTTGTTGGTCGTTGGTTGTCTGTTGTTTAGACATGTACTCCCCGATCTTCTGAAGCTCAGTGGAAAGCGCTTCCGTGGCCGCCTTTATACTTTCTACCGTGCCAGTCTCTTTCTCTTTTTTCAGAGCCTCGGCTTTGGCTGTAACTGCCGACTTAATATCTTCCGGAACTGTGGGAGCATCTTTGAGAGCCTTTTCAGCGGTGTAGACCAATTGCTCGGCAGTATTTTTAGCATCAACTAAGTCCTTTTTCTTAGCATCTTCGACAGCATTGGCTTCGGCATCCTTCTGCATTTTCTCCACCTCTTCTTTAGATAAGCCAGAGCTTGCTTCAATACGGATGGATTGCTCTTTGTTAGTAGTCTTGTCTTTGGCCTTCACGTTTAAAATACCGTTAGCGTCAACGTCAAATGTCACTTCAACCTGAGGCATTCCTCGCGGCGAAGGTGGGATACCGTCAAGGATAAACTTGCCAAGAGACTTGTTGTCCGAGGCCATAGCACGTTCGCCCTGCACGATATGAATCTCTACGGAAGTCTGGTTATCTACCGCGGTAGAAAAGGTCTGTGACTTGGCGGTAGGAATGGTGCTGTTCTTCTCAATGAGCTTTGTCGCAACTCCCCCCATGGTCTCGATACCGAGTGAGAGCGGAATGACGTCAAGGAGCAAAACATCTTTGACATCCCCAGCAAGTATTCCACCCTGAATAGCCGCACCGAGGGCCACCACTTCGTCAGGATTGATGGATTTGTTCGGTTCCTTGTTGAAAAACTTCTTAGCTGCCTCCGTGATCATAGGCATACGGGTCTGGCCTCCTACCAGAATCACTTCGTCAATCTGGTCAACCTTAAAGGGCGAGGCTTCCATAGCCCGTCTGCATATCTCCATAGCGCGGTCTACGAATTCGCGTGAGAGCTCCTCAAGCTTGGCACGAGTCATCTTCATAAGTAAGTGCTTCGGGCCGTTGGCGTCAGAAGTGACGAAAGGAATGTTAATCTCCGTCTCGGTCGCAGTCGAGAGCTCGATCTTGGCCTTCTCGGCCGCTTCATCAAGGCGCTGGAGAGCCAGAGCGTCATTTCGTACGTCGATACCGGACTCTTTCTTGTACTCTTCGGCAATATAGTTAAGAACCTTCTGGTCAATATCCTTACCGCCAAGATGCGAGTCGCCGTCAGTACTCTTCACTTCCACCACATCATCCCCCACTTCGAGAATCGAGACGTCGAAGGTACCACCGCCGAAGTCAAAGACGGCTATCTTCTCATTCTTCTTTTTATTAAATCCGTACGCTAGAGCCGCCGCTGTCGGCTCGTTGATGATGCGCAGGACCTCAAGGCCAGCGATCTGTCCGGCGTCCTTCGTAGCCTGGCGTTGCGAGTCATTGAAATACGCCGGCACGGTGATGATAGCCTGAGTGACCTTCTCACCAAGTTTTGCTTCGGCATCCGCTTTCAATTTCTGAAGTATCATGGCAGAAATTTCTTCCGGTCGCTGATTTTTCTCTCCCATCTTAACCACCACTCCGCCATTTGCCCCCTCTTTAACCTCATAAGGCACGGTGGCCTTATCCTTCTGTACAGCTGGATCTGAGAAAGTGTGGCCGATGAAGCGCTTGATGCCGAAGACGGTATTCTTCGGATTAGTGACTGCCTGGCGTTTGGCCAGAAGCCCTACCAAGCGCTCACCAGTCTTTGACACCGCAACAATAGAAGGCGTAGTGCGCGCGCCCTCGCTGTTTTCCAGAATTTTCGGATTGCCTCCTTCCATCACCGCTACCGCGGAGAAAGTGGTTCCTAGATCGATGCCAATTATTTTAGCCATAGAATTATTTATTATATTCGCCAATCCTCACCTTGGCGGGTCTGATAATTTTCCCTGATAGTATATAACCTTTCTGCATAACTTCAAGAATTTTATTATCTTCTTCAGACTTGTCAGTATTTACCATGCCAATCGCTTCGTGAAATTCAGGATTAAACTTCTCTCCTGCCGGATTTGATTCTTCAAGACCATGCTTGCTAAGCGTATGCATAAGCAATCTGTATACTGGCTCATTGTTACCAAGAGACAAAGCGTCGAGCACTGGTATCAGATCCTTCACAACTTCTAAACTTACAAACTTCACAAACTCCTTCTTAGCCTCCTCGTCTCTCTTTCTTATATTGACGAAGTCAGCCTGACTCCTCTGCCAGCCATCGAGGTATTCCTTGGCCTTAGCCTCTGCGTCTTTGAGTTTACCCTTAAGCTTGGCAACCGACTCCTG